>DASWRJ010000030.1:0-2721 GCA_036403255.1 Verrucomicrobiia bacterium | reverse complement strand
ATCCATGCTGGCGAGTTCACAACCGCTAGTTGAGTACCACGAGTCGCGCACGACCGGGGGCAGTTTGGCGGGGACTGTCCTGTAATCGCCCCGGATCAGAGCGAGCGTGCGCGAGAGTAGCCGGGCTTCGCCGAAGTCCAGCTCCATGACAATCTGCTTTTGGCCTTTGCGAATGCGCATGAACTAATTTTCCTCGATGGTGACGGTCAGCCCGTGAGCTTGAAGTTGCTGATGGTAAAGCTCGGCCTTTTCCCGAGTTTCGTTGGCCACGCAACTTTTGCCTTGATGATGCACTTCGAGCATGTGTTTGGTCGCCTTTTGCTCGTTGAACGCGAGCACCTTTTTGAAAACAAAAACCACCCAGTTCATAAGATTGATTGGATCGTTCCAGACAATCACACTCCAATTCCGGGCAAAGGCTTCTTTGACCTTTTTCTCGGTCGCTTCTTCCGTGTCAGGCAGAATGGTTTGTGCAGCAGACCAATTTCCAAACATAACCACGGCAATGTAGCATTTTTCAGCCCGGTTTCGCGAGCAGGGAAATTTTCCATGGTCCCCCGGTTTGAACCGTTCAGATTTACGGATTTGAGATAAATGACTTTTCCCGGCGATGCAAATGAATATGTTGGTAGAGCAAATGCCATCTCCTATCCAGACTGGTCCAGAGGCATCGAGCCTGAAAAAGGACGATCCGTGGACGGACCGTGAGGTCTGGGAAATGATTGCCAGCGGCGGCGCGCGTGCGGTGCACCATATTGAGAGCCCCGCCATGATTAGCCTTTGCCGTATGTGCAACGTGCGGGACATCGACGGGCTGGTGGCAATCGTGAGCGTCATCCGCCCGGGAGCGGCCAATGAACAGAAGAAAGTGCGGTTTACGCGCCGCTATCAGGGGCTGGAGCCAGTTACGTATCCACATCCATCACTGGAAGATTGCCTGAGGGACACTTTCGGCCAGGTGGTTTATGAGGAGCACATCCTACAGATTTGCGAGCAATTCGCCAACCTGGGGATCGGGCGCTCTGATGTCTTGCGCCGCGCGCTGGCCAAGGGCAAACCCGAAGTGGTGGAACAGATCAAAGGCGAGTTTTTCACGGCCGCTCGAGCAATCGGGCGCGAGGAAAAGGTTATTGCGGAAGTGTGGGAAATGATCAGCGGTTTTGCGGGATATGCTTTTTGCAAGGCGCATAGCGCCGCCTACGGAGTCGAAGCGTATCAATCCGCCTGGCTTAAGAAATATTTTCCGGCCGAATTCATGGCTGCCGTGCTGACCAATGGCAAAGGTTTTTATGATCCACTGGTCTATGTGCTCGAATGCCATCGCCTTGGCCTGCGCCTGCAACCGCCTTCGGTAAATCAGCCGGGCCCCGGCTTCATAGCCGGCCCTGACGGCATCCGAACGCCCATTTCTTACATCAAAGGTATTAGCACGCGTTTGGTGGAGAACGCCCTTGCAGAATCCGCCAAGGGGCCGTTTGCTTCCTTACGCGATTTTTATTTGCGCGTGCAACCGAGTGACGAGCAAATGGAATTGCTGATTCGCGCCGGGGCATTGGATCATTTTGGAAAGAGCCGGACGGAACAATTCTGGGAAGCGCAATTCCTGCGACGCGACTCTGAATGCGGCCAGGTTCCGGGCCAGGCGACGCTGTTTCCTCCCGCGAGTAATCCTCTGCCCAAAGCGCCCTTGACTGAACCCACCCGCGCCGAGCGCCTGAAGTGCGAAGCTGAGCTTTTCGGTTTTCCGGTGAGCGGCCATCCGCTTGAACTTTTTGAGGACATCGCCTGGGACACGTATTGTCCAGTCTCGAGGCTTGATTCATTTCGCGGGCAGGAAGTGGTGACGTGCGGGCTGGTCATCGAACAGCGCACGCATCATCAAGTCACCGGCGAACCGATGAAATTTCTGACCCTGGCTGATTGGACCGGGATCGTCGAGACCGAGCTTTTTGCAGATACCTATCGCAACTATGGCACGGCGACCGTGCGCTATCCTGTTCTCGAAGTCACCGCCACAGTTGAGCCGTTTGAAAATGGTCGAGGCTACTCGCTGCGCGTGCATCGCGCGGGCAAGCCGAGGAGCAAGAGTTAAGTCGGGGAAGGCCTGCCACAGCGTTACAAAAAGTGTAAACTTAAGGCAATGAGCTTAGCTGAAATAAAACAGTCCGTTGCTCAAATGACATTGGAGGAGAGATTGGAAATAGCAGCTCTCATCGCGCACCTCAATCGCGCGGCAGATCCTAAATTCCGCCAGGAATTGGATACCCGAATGACTTCCATGGACAACGGCAAGAAGGTCTCTGCCGAGAAACTGCAAGCCATACATGAGGGAATTAGCCGGCGCGGCCGATGATTCGCGAACACAAATTCGTGATTGAGGATTCGGTTTTGCACTTCTTTTCGGGCCGATCCCACCGCGAGCGCGAAGAATTGATCCGGATTTGGGAAGCTTTAGCCAAGGATCCTTATCATAAGGGGGAATGGATTCAAAAAACCAGGTTGGGCCGCGAACTGCTAGTGAAATGCTTCGGCCGATTGATTCGGTACTGGCTTGATGAACCAGTGCTGGAGTTTAGAATCGATGTGGAGAAAGATACTCCCTGAGACCTAATGGATGCCAAATCACAAATTTTCTGAAATGAAATTTGGCGCGCACATGTCCACCAGCGGCGGGGTTTGGAAAGCTCTTCAGCGGGGTGTCTCGATTGGCTGCGACGTCGT
>DASWRJ010000029.1:0-3081 GCA_036403255.1 Verrucomicrobiia bacterium | reverse complement strand
GATCTACGCCAACCCTTGCTGAAGGATTCATGGATCGATCTCCCTCGCATGACCATCTCCATCGCGAAGAAGAACCTCGCTATTTCCCAATACAATCTTCAATTGAAGATGATGCAGATTGTGCAAAGCACGCAGAACGCTTATTACGATCTGGTAGCTGCTGAGGACAATATTAAGGTCCAGGAAAAAGCCCTCGAGTTGGCGGACCGCGCCTACAACAATGCCAAAGAGCGCGTCAGAGTTGGAACAGTGCAACCCTTGACTGAGAAATCCGCCCAGGCAGCTCTAGCAGGCATTCGCGCTGATTTGTTGGCCGCCCAGCGGCAACGGGATTTTGTCGAAAATGTTCTCAAATCTTTGCTCAGCGATCATTTTGAAGCCTGGCACAATGTGACCGTTCATCCTGCGGAAAAGCTGCTCGCCATTCCGCAGACATACAACCTTCAGGCAAGCTGGTTGAATGGCTTCACCTATCGGCCCGACTTCAATCTCGCCAGGACTGAAATCGAACGTCAGGGCATCAAGCTCAAGTTCGCCCAAAACCAGATGTTTCCGACATTGGATATCACCGCCAGCATTGGCCGGAGCAGCGTTGACCAAAGCCTCACTGGCGCTTTTGGCGATATCAGCTCCGGCAAAGACCCGGAATGGTCCATCGGCTTTGTCCTTAATGTCCCATTCACTTTTGCCCAGGAGCGTGCCAATGTTAAAATCGCCCGCATTCAACTTCAGCAATTGGAATTAACCCTGCAGCAACTGCGCGAAAGCATACTTGTTTCGATCGATGATTCAGTTAAACAGGCCCAGATCGCTTACGAACGCATCATCGCCCAGAGGGAAGCCAGAAGTTACAATGAAATCGCTCTGGAAGCCGAAATGAAGCGCATGGAAGCTGGAACTGTCACGAGTTACGAGGTGCTGCAATTTCAGCGTGATTTGACCCGCAGCCGTGGACTCGAAATTCAAGCGCTCGCCGATTACAACAAAGCCCTCGCCCACCTTTACTTCAACGAAGGCACCATCTTGAGGCGCAATGGAATCGAGTTAAAGGTCAAGTGACCAATCCGTTTCCGTTTTGCATTAGGCACTACCCGGACACGCGCCAGTTCGCGAACTTACCTTTTTCTTCTTGTGTAGATTAGTTGCTTAGCTAATCCTCGCGCCCATCTGTAACTGAGCACAAACCTAAATCGGGGTATTTCTATGGGCCTAATAAAAGAATTCAAAGAGTTTGCCGTTAAAGGCAATGTTGTCGATCTCGCCGTTGGTGTTGTGATCGGAGCCGCTTTTGGCGCGGTCGTCAATTCGGCTGTCAAAGACCTCATCATGCCCCCCGTTGGTTTATTAGCGGGCCGGGTAAACTTCAGCGATCTCTTTATCAACCTGGATCACGCGAAGAAACTTCCCAATGGCGATCCGGTTGTCTCTCTCGCCCAAGCCAATACGGCAGGCGTACCCGTCATAGCTTACGGGCAATTTATCAATGTCCTGATCAACTTCGCGATTGTCGCCTTCGCCGTGTTTCTCCTTGTGAAAGCTTTCAACATGGCCAGGAGAAAACCCGCGCCTGCGCCAGCCACCCCGCCCGAACCCACCGCGCAGGAAAAACTCCTTATGGAAATTCGCGACGCTATTCGCGCAAAGCAATAATTTCAGAATATCCGGAACTCATAATCGAACTCATGAAAAACCAATGCACCTCAAGTATCTTCACGGCCGTTTTGGCCCTCATCGTCTCTTTTGCCTGGGTCAATTCCAGCTTTGGTCAGGCAGTGCCGGTTCCGCCCGACCCGAAGTCACCATGGGAGGAAACCGCTGGCGCGGGTCTCACCCTTACCCGTGGCAATAGCCGAAACCTGTTGTTCACCCTCAATGGCTTGGCCACCCGCAAAGACCTCAAGTCCGAGTTGGATCTCGGTGCCGATGCTACTTACGGCGAAGCTTTCAACAAGAGCACTAGCCAGGAAGAAAAGAATGCCGAATCACTCCATGGCTTTGGCCAGTATAACTGGCTTTTCACCGACCGTTTTTTCGGATATGGACGCTTGGACGCATTGCATGATGGCATTGCCGATATCAAATATCGTGTCGTAGTCAGCCCTGGCGTGGGTTATTACTTCATCAAATCCGAGGCCATGTCCTTGCGCGCAGAAGTTGGGCCAGGTTTGGTATATGAACGAAAAGGCAGTGTTACGAGGACCTACCTCACCGCCCGACTGGCCGAGCGCTTCGATTATAAACTCAACGATCATGCGAAAATCTGGCAAACCATCGAATTCCTGCCGCAGGTCGATCGCGTCGAGAATTATATCATCAATGCAGAAATCGGAATTGAAGCCGGCCTGACGAAAAAGCTCAGCTTGCGCAGCTACATTCAGGATAATTATCTCAACCGTCCCGCACCCGGACGCCTCAAAAATGATGTGAAGCTAGTTACAGCTTTGAACTATAAATTCTGAGTCGAGTGGCGCAATCCAATACGCGCCGATTAAGTCCAGCAGGATCAAAGTAGTTTTAGATCAAAAAGCGGCGTGGGAGTTTCATTCTCCCACGCCGCTTTGTTTTGTTCGGCTGCTTAATTCGCCACCTCTGCGCCTTCAAATGGAAGCTGAGATGTCTTTACATCCAGGAGCGGCCCCAACTCATAAACATTCGTATAGCCATACGTGTGTAGGTTCACGTACGTCGATATATTCAGGGACGCGGCCGGGCTCTTGGATACAAAGGCTGTTTGGCTGCCCAGAAAATTATTGTTGCAGTAGATCAGGATTTTCGTGTTCTTCGCGGGAATCGTGCGGGCAAGACTCGCCTCGGTGAAATCCGGCAGACTGAGATTCACCGCCCCTTTAATATGCCGCAGTTTGAACATCGCCGCGCTCCGCGCATCGAGGATCACGACGCCTGGTTCCGATAACGCCTTCCGGAACTGTGCCTCCGTGAGTCGGTGTGCCGCGCGAATGGCTTGGACCTCCTGCGCATCACGGAGGAATGCTGGAAAATCAATCAAACGATTTGGAATTTGTGCCGGCTCGCCGCAGGCGCGCGCAATCCCGGTCACAGTTATGAACGTCACGACAAGAA
>DASWRJ010000028.1:0-2403 GCA_036403255.1 Verrucomicrobiia bacterium | reverse complement strand
TTCTTCACCGATGGGACGCTTCTCGACGCGCTGTGCGATGCTGCACGGGAAATGCAGCAGCAAATTGTTTTCGGAATCGAATGCTTCAAGGACCCGGCCCCCGATGGAGATTTTTAGATAAGCTGCTTTCGCAGTGGCGGGAGGCGAATCGGTGTTCGGCACATTTACGGCAGTGCCCGTGGAAAGATGTGTCCAATCAAGACTGGGATTCAGGCGCTCAATTAAATGCGGATGCGAGCGGGCCTTTTCTGCAACTAATTCAAGGATTGTCTCATACTCGAGCCGATCTTGCTGCGACTTTTCCAGCCAGGTGCGGCCGAGTGGGCGCAAACGCGAGACATCCTCTTGAGTGATCAGATATTGGCTGAAAGGCTGTTCGGCGTTGTCCAGGCGCTCCATGGTTGCGGTATCAATTTCGCCGGTTGTCGGGAGGCCAGTCTGGCGTTGAAAAATTCGAAGTGCCGCGCGTGTTTGCGAACCAAGCACACCATCCACCGAGCCGGGCGAAATGCCATGCCGCACCAGCGCTATTTGTGCCCGCAGGATTTTCTGCCAGCGTGCAGTTTCGGATTCTATCGCTCGCGCCAGCGGTGCGGATTGCGGCTTTGGCACACTTGCAGTTTCTGGGTTGGCTCGCGGCGGAACCTGGCTGCCTTGTGAGGTTAAGAAGTCTTTTTGCGCCCGTGTTTTCACCGGTGCATTTGCAACGGATTTTGCTCTTGCTCCCTGATCAACGGCATCAGGTTTTTTCACAGTCGATCCTGTCTTTGAATCTTGCCCGTGCCATCGCCAGACCCAAATCAAACCGCCCGCCAATGAAACCACCAACAACCAATGCCATGGCCGGAAGCGGCGTCGTTTGCTGGCCGATACGAAATAATTTGGTTTGATTGCGGTTTTCAACAGGCTTTGCTCGAATTTCTTAACTCACGGAAAAGCAGTTCAGTCTTTGCCATGCGTTTAGGCAGATTAACGGGAAAATTGATTAGCTACAATCCTCTGCGCACATTAGCGGCAGCCTGAAACGAGCATTCGGGCAAGCTCTGATCAGGTCACATGTTCGAGTATTGGCACTGCCAGCGAACTCATGTATTGTGACTGGGCCATGCCAATGAGCGAATCTAATCATTCCGATTCCATTTCGTCGCCTTCCGAGAACGATTTGGAAGCACGGCTGCAGGAAAGTGATACGCGCTGGCGAGCATTATTTGGCTCCTTTCCTTTGCCTTCTTATTGGTGGCGCAAAAAGGGCGAGGACATCGTGCTCGAGGATTTCAATCAGGCTGCGATGGCAGCTACGGACGGAGCTATTCAAAAACTCAAGGGCCAAACTGCACAGCAGATTTACTTCGATTCTCCAGAAATCGAGCAAAAGATTCATTGCTGCCTGAATGAGCGTCGCTGCCTTCAAGAGACAATGCACTATCGGTTGCGGTCCACTGGAGTTGAACGTGAACTGAATGTCACGTTTGTTTATGTGCCTGGGGACTCAGTCATTGTTCATGCTGAAGACATCAGCGCGCGCGTCCAGGCGGAAATAGCGCTGCGCGCGACCGAGGAGCGTTTCTCAAAAGCATTTCACGCCAATCCCGCTGCCATCGTTATCAGCCATGCCGAGACAGGCGAAATCATTGATGCGAACGACGCCTTTTTTCAGTTCTATGGATTTGAACGTCAGGAGGCAATCGGGAGGAATTCCAGTGATCTTGGCATCTGGTCCGAACCCGGCGAGAGAGCACGCCTGATTCGGCAACTTGAGGCCGAGGGCAAATTGCGCAATGCCGAGGCGCAGATTTTGACGCGCCGGGGTGAACTCCGTTACGTCAGCATCTCCACCGATTATTTGGAGCTTTCCCGACGAAAAGTAATTTTGTCAATCCTGGTCGACATTACGGACCGCAAACGCACCGAGGAGCAGCTTCGCTATAATGAAGAACTCAACCGGCGCATCATCGAAGGTGTTTCAGGAGGAGTGGTCCTGGTCACACCTGATGGCGCCATCCGTGACGCGAACGCCGAAGGCCAGCGCTTATTGGGCCTTACCTACGACAAGCTAACGCGCACTTACGTTTCCGATTTTGCCGGTAAAACGATTTTCGAAGATGGTTCTCCGTGCGAGGTCAAGGACTATCCAGTATCAAAGTGTCTGACCACACAACAGCCGCAGCCGCGCACTATTATTGGCGTGTTAAAGCCTGATGGGGATTGGATATGGGGAATTTTTGCGGCCCTCCCAGTGTTCGATCATGTCACTCGCGAATTTTGCGGTGCCGTCGTGACCTTCGTGGATATTACGGCGCGCAAGAAAGTGGAAGAGGCATTGCGCGAAAGCGAAACCCGATATCGGACGCTGGCTGAGAGCACCGGCGTTGGTATATGGCAAGTAAAGCGGGCAGGAGAAAC
>DASWRJ010000027.1:0-5814 GCA_036403255.1 Verrucomicrobiia bacterium | reverse complement strand
TCAGCAATTCCAAAACGCGCCGTGTAAAGGGCGCGTATTCCTCGAAGACCATTTCTCGCAAATATACGCCACTGGCGTATTCTGTCAAGCATGTCTGACTCTAATCCGGCTGCTCCAACCTGTATCCCACCCCATGCACTGTCTGGATCCAACGCGGCGTATCCGGATTGTCCTCAATCTTCGCCCGCAAAGTCGCCACGTGATTATCTACCGTGCGTGTCGTCGGAAAAGCCGCGTAGCCCCACACCCGATCCAAAAATCGCTCCCGCGAAACAGGCTCGCCACCCGCCTCCGCCAATAATTGCAACATCGCAAGTTCCTTGGCTGTCAGGTGCAGCAGCTTCTTTCCGCTCCACGCTTTCTGTCGTGCAAAATCAACCTTCACCTCACCCAAGGTCAGTGTTGACACAGCCCGCCCGCCCTTATGTATTCTTCGCAGCAACGCCCTCGCACGCGCCAGCAATTCCTGCGTGCTGAATGGCTTCACCAGATAGTCATCCGCTCCCGCGTCCAGCCCCTGCACGCGCTCCGTCACTTGCCCTTTCGCCGTCAACATCAGCACCGGCACATGCTGCGACCGCCGCCTCAACTCCGCGCACATCGCAAATCCATCCAGCTTCGGTAACATGACATCCAGCAAAATCAAATCCGGCTTCTCCTTCAGCGCCTTTTCCAATCCCTGCTCCCCATCCGCCGCCGCCAGGACCCGATAGCCGGCATCCAGCAAAATATCCTGCAGCGCCGTCCGCATCGGCAGCTCATCTTCAATTACCAACACCCGCGCTTGCCTGCCACTCTCACCACTTTTATGCCCAGTCGTCATATTTTGATTGGCCCTGCGGAATTGCTTAATTGAATATGTTGACACCGTTATCGATCCAGAACGATTCAGTTAATGATCCCGAACCTGCACGGCATTAGCGAATAAAATCCGAACCTCAAAAAGAAAGGGATGGAACTTAAACCCGCAGAAAAAGTAAAAGCCCCATCCTTTTTAATTACTGTTTATTCTTGTCCATTCGCGGTTAAGTTCTTGGTTCCGGCTGATTACCAATTACTGTCTTCCCGTCTTCCATCGGCAACTCAATTGTAAATCTGCTTCCCTTACCCACGTCACTCTCCACCGTTACCCTCCCTCCATGCGCCTCCACCACATGCGCCACAATGCTTAAACCAATCCCCACCCCTTGCGTCGTGCGCCGCAGTTCGCTGCCGCACCGGTAAAACCGCTCAAAAATCTTCTCATGCTCTGCTTTCGGAATTCCTTCGCCATGATCCAGCACCCATAACTTCAGGTTACCCTCAAAAACTTTTCGGCCTCCGCGCCTTTGCGTTTCATCTCCGTTTTGCTCTGGCCCGGCCACGCTTGCAGCCCCGTTGCCATCACGCATTGGCTCTTCCTCCGCCGCTCTCTCAATAAACTCAACTCCTGCCTGCACCTCACTCCCATTCGGGGAATGCTTAATCGCGTTGTCCATCAAATTCAAAACCGCCTGCTGCAACGCCAACCCATCCACCTGCACAGCTAATGGCTCGCCTTTAATAACCTTCTTCAATCGAATCTCCCGCTCGGCAGCCGAGGGCTCCATGAGCTTGATGCAGTTATCCATCAAAGCCACCAAATCGGTGCTTTCGAAATCATACCGTTTTTGCCCCCGCTCAATCCTCGAGAAATCGAGCACGTTTTCGATCATCGAACCTAAACGGCGGCATTCCTGCACGATGAAATGGAAATACTCCTTTTGTTTAGGCTCGTCCTGGACGCGCCCGCTTTCGAGCCGCTCGGCCATTAGCCGCAGGGACGCAATTGGGGCGCGCAACTCATGCGAGACGCTCGAAACGAAATTCGTCTTCAACTCGCTCAACCGGAGTTGTCGATAAAACGCCCGTCGCGCGGTCTCAAATCCAATCAATGCCGCCAGGACCGATAATGCAATCAAGGACAAAAAAGCCACACGCCGCCCCTCCACACCGCGATACAGTTCCTCCGGGCTCGCCAAATACGCATCAATAGCCAAAGAGGGATAACCCGCCATACCCTCCCACCGAGATGAGTGCAGCAACGTTGCAGGATTCGGGTAGGATGGGGTGATTGTAAGCACCGTTACTCCAAATGGCCGCGTTGTGCTCGGCGGCAAAATAACTGGCTTGCCTTCGACTTGCACGGCGAGCTTTAGGTAGGGCGGAACGCTGCTCATTCCACTCAGCGTTTGCTGAATTAATGTGCCTATCTCGATGGTTTTTAATTGGATTGTTCCAAGAAGTGCGGTGCCCTGCACAAAAACATTTGAATCCGCACCTCCCCAAAACCAGCTTGTCACAGCCTGCTCTACACCGAGGGAGACAGGCGCTCCATTCCAGGAAAAAGCATCAAGAAACTCCTTGGCCGTTCGCCCTGCAAACAGCGATTGATAAAGCGCTCTCTGCTGCTGAGTGATTTGCCAAACTGCCGCCCACGATTGACTCTGCACTCCAGTTCCACCCAGCTTCAGCCGTACTCCCACCTTGTCCGCCAGCTCCATTAATTGCGGGCTGAGCGGCGACGGCTCGTACGAAGCTTCCAGCAACACGGCGCTTGCGTCAAAATCCAACGCCACTTCAGTCCGCGCTCCACTCACGCACAATTCTAGCATTCGAAGCGCCGCCACATGGCGCAGTGGCAGGCCGGACTCCATCAACGTCGCACTAGTCGCCGTTTCCCGGGCCAATCGTAATTCTGATAATCCGGCATTGGTATTTCCCCTCTTAATCAGCAAGACACCCAGCGCAAAATGCGCCCGTGCCATCCAATTTGTGGATGGATTCAGTGTCAGAAATTTTCGATACGCCTTCTCACTTTCATCAATGTTCCCCTGCTGATACTCCAGTGCCTCCGCTCGCTCCCAAAATTGCCGTTGGGCATGGCTTAAGCCTCGGAACGGCTCCATCACTAAATTGGGAACTTTTGAAAAAGGTTTCGGCGAAATCAATTCGCCTTTCCCATCAACCGCGATGCTGTGCGGACCTCTCTCGAGGGCGCTCAGGATTTCGTCTTTCGTCCCGGACATCTGCTGATTGGCCAGCAAGCCTCCAAACGAAGTCTGCAGCCGCTCAGCCGCTTCTTCCGACGCGCGCTTGGCCAATTGCTTCGCCTCGTCCTCCACATACGCCCGATCCCGCCGCAATGTCCAAAGGCCCACTCCCGCCAAAATCGCTACCGGCAGCAAAATACAAAGGCCCTGCCAGAAAAACCTTGGGCTATGCGACGGGGCTTGTCTTTGGCTGTTCCTCGCCATTTTACAGCCACATTAACCTCACCACCTGCCCCATTTGTCACGCTTTTGTAAAATGGGATGAAAGAATCCCTAATTCACCGCTCACCCTCGAAGAAAATTCAGAACCTCAATCGCGATGAGCAGCCGAGAGTTGCTCATTTCTTTCATTGGAATGGCCTAGCTCAGCTTCACATTGCTCCGCGGTTAACCAGCGTCCTTGAGTGGGATCATCGATTCTCTGTGCCAATTTTGTGGCGTATTTGGCTTGAGCTTGGTCCTCCAGCACTACCAGGCATGCCATCAACTTGCGCCTTTCTTCCAGGGTCAGGGCTCGCAATTCAGTTTTGATGGCCTCGAAGCTCATCTGCGAAATATCACTTTTTTAGCTAAAATAGCAAGACCTTGGACTTGCCCGTGGTTCCCCATTTAGGGCATAAAAAAAATTTAAATATTTCATGGGGTTACCCCATAAACGTCCCACCCCCCCTGCTATACTGCTCAATAAAAAACTATGTTCTGTCTAAAAATTGAAGCACCAATCGCCTGTGTCAGGAGACGCAACCCTGCCCCAAGTCGCATTCCTCGCCACCTTGGTCGAAAGCGCTGGATTAACGGATCCGGGTGCCGTGCGGCGGGCCCTTCCATCCATTCGCCCCTCGCCAAGTGGTTCGGCGGCTATGCCGCTAATAACCTACCCCTTGCCGGAGGCTCCTTATCTCCAGCGCGTAGCGGACTAGGGCTGGCGAGGGCTAACTAGGCCTAACTAAGGTAAAATTCACTTTCTGAGAGCCCTAATCCTGAAAGCTGATGCCCAACATCGACAAAGCTGGACAAAGCTGGACAAAGCTAAACAAAGCTAATTTATGCGTTTAACCTCCCAACCCAGCCCTCAGCCGTTCAACCGGCTTCCTGCCTGGTGTCCACTTCAGGCTGCCGACCGCCTCGTATTTATCCACCCGCCCTCCAAAACCCAAAAACCGGAAAACCGGAAAAAATTCACCCGATCAATAATCATTTATGCGTCCTATCAATGACTTACAAGTTCCAAACCGGAATTTTCGGAAATCTTCCGACGAATTTCCCGCATGGCACCACCAAGTGCCGTAAACCTAAAATTCTGAACCCTGAACCCTGAAAACTTGAAACTGAGCACTTAACTGCACTTGACCCGCCCTTTTGGAATTTGCTAGTTTTCCTGCTAGTTCCACGGGCAAAACCCCCTGATAAATTTACTTATGGCAAAATTAGCTGAAAAACCCGAAAAAGCCGAACGTACCGACAAAACTTCCGACGGCAAAGCCGCTGAAGCCAAGTCAGATGCCGCCGCCAAACTCGCCGCTACCCGCCAGCGCGAACTTGAGTCCGCCATCTCCACCATCACCAAAACGTATGGGGAAGGCAGCATCATGCGACTCGGAGACGCCCATGCCCTTCAAAAAATCGAAGTCATCCCCACCGGCGCGCTTTCCATCGATCTCGCTCTGGGCGTGGGTGGCATTCCCCGCGGTCGCGTTGTCGAAATTTTTGGCCCGGAATCCTCCGGCAAAACCACTCTCATGCTCCACGTCATTGCCAACGCGCAGAAGGCCGGTGGCCTCGCGGCGTTTATTGACGCCGAGCACGCCTTGGATCCCGGTTATGCTAAAAAGCTGGGAGTAAATTTGGACGATCTTCTCGTCTCACAGCCCGATAGCGGCGAAGAAGCGCTTACCATCTGTGAGACCCTCGCCCGCTCCAATGCCCTCGACGTTATCGTCATTGATTCCGTCGCGGCTCTTGTCCCCAAGTCGGAACTCGAAGGTGAGATGGGCATGGCCACCATGGGCATGCAGGCGCGCCTTATGAGCCAGGCCCTCCGCAAATTGACCGCTATTCTCTCCAAAGCCAAAACGACCTGCGTTTTCACCAATCAATTGCGTGAAAAAGTCGGCGTTATGTTCGGCAATCCCGAAACCACCTCCGGCGGTAAGGCCCTCAAATTCTACGCCAGTGTCCGCATGGATATTCGCCGCAAAGATTCCATCAAAGACGCCACCGGCGCGGCCATCGGCAGCCACGTTAAAGTTAAAATCGTCAAAAACAAAGTCGCCCCGCCTTTTGCCGAGGCCGAGTTCGACATCATCTTCAATCACGGCATCAACAAAGAAGGCAGCATCCTCGATGTCGGCATTGATCATGGTGTCGTCGAAAAGAAAGGTGCCTGGCTCCAATTTCAAGGTGAACTCATCGGCCAGGGCAAAGATGCCGCCCAAAAAACACTCGCCGAAAAGCCCGATATTGCAAAAAAGATCGTCGAAGCCATCATGCTCAAACGCAACGGCGCAAGCCCCATCGCCACCTGATGGTAGCAGTCAGCGGTCGGGTAGCGCGCAATCACAGGAAGCAACCGTGGCCACCGGCGTTCCTTGAAGGGTATTTAGCTCTTCTGAAGAGTTAGTTATTTCACTGCAATTTGAAAACTAACACTTGAAACTTAACTCACATACACCGGCTCATGCACCACCTGCTGCCCATGCTTGCGCAATAATTCCACAAACTTTGTCACGCCCTTCTTCTCATC
>DASWRJ010000026.1:0-4698 GCA_036403255.1 Verrucomicrobiia bacterium | reverse complement strand
CGGAGACGTATTCGCCCATGGTGACACGGCTTTGGGCTGCGAGCTTTTTGAGTTGAGCGAGATCGAGTGGTCGATCAAAGAGGATGCGGGTTTCGGTAGGGCCAGCGGCGTAGGCGAGAACCGGTTGCGGCGCGGATTTGTTGGCGTAGGAAATTTTGTAAATCTTGCCTTTGCCCTGCGGACCTGTGCCCCAGTCAGGCGCGCCGCTATGGCAGATCACGAGTAGGTCCCCCTGTGGAGTGGGAAGCGCGTCGAGCGTGAGCATGCTCAGGCAAGCGATTAGATTATTTTGCGCCACGTATCCAGCGGCGGTCTTAACCAGCTTGGTGCGCCAGATTTTTCCGCGCGATTCGCCAGAGACCAACGCATCGCCACGCCACCAAACCGGACCAAAAGCATTTTCACCCTGGCCCGCTGGCTCATTGAAATGTAATCCGCAAGTCGATTGATGCTGTGGGCGATAATCGAACAGGCTCGGCTCATCAATCACCCCGGGCAAATATTTCGGATGCCGCGGCGGAAAACCGTAGTGGCGGCCCGGCGTGATGTGCAACAATTCATCGAAGGGATTGCCATTGGCCAGCCAGGTAGCGCCTTCCTGTTCGGTGGCGAACAAATCTCCCGCGGCATTGAACGCGAGCGAAACGGTGAAGCGCAATCCACTGCAAAGCATCTCGCGCTTTTTCCAATCCGGCGAGACTTTCAAGATCGTGCCGCGCTCGCGGTAAATGCGATAATCGGATTCACCGTTTTTTTTATTGATGCGATACGGCGCAGACCAGGCATCCGCACCGACGCCGAAGTAAAGATTGCCCTCTTTGTCCACCGCCATACCGACTGCATCCAGGCTCGCTCCGGCGGCAATGGTGGGCGCCGGCCAGCCGCTGGCGACGATTTGCAATTCAGAAGTGCCGTCGCCGTTGTCATGCAGATGCAGGACTTTGCCCCGACTGGCGATATAGAGACCGCCTGGCCCCCAGGCCATGCCGATGCTCGAAGGAATATCGTTGTTCTTATTATCATAGAAATGCGTCGCGGTGTCTTCCAAACCATCTCCGTCAGTGTCTTTGAGTTGGAAGACATTTCCGTCGTAGCCGAGGGCGAAGATGCGGCCATCCGGAGCACAAACGAGGCTGTTCAGATTGTTCAACTTGAGCGGCAGTTCGCGCACGACAAAGCCTGGAGCGAGCATTTGCACAGGGGGGAAATTGGTGGTGGGCGCAGTGGCGGGCTTTTTTTCGGCGCCATCGGTTCTCGCCGAGTTGAATGCCTGGCAGAGGCAGCCCAACACGAGCATGCTTCTCAGCCAACGGAAACGGCTCTGGTGCAAAGTGGTCATGGGAGTATTAAAGGTAATGACCATGGATGCTTCAATAGATTTAGCAGAGTCAGAGGGTTCACCCACGCAGCCTGGACAAACGGCAATTTTGAGGAGTTGAGTGAGTTACGATTGTTCCATAGCAACGGATGCCCAATAATCGTGCCCTGCCGCGCATAAAATGACATCTGAAGAACTTATTCGGGAAGGACGCAAGTTGCAGCGCCCTTGCATATTCTTGCGATCAGAGGAGGCGGCGAAGTCGCAGCTGTTTGGCATCAGCGCGACGAGGACGAGATTGACGCCTCTGGCCACCATTGCTGGCTCACTGTCGATGCTGGCCATATTTCCGCGTTGCCGCCATCTGTCACGGGTTATTTAAGCCTATTCACGCATGAGAAGAGATGCCCAGGGCGGGCGGGCAGAGGTTACGCACTCATGGCCAAAGCGAACTGGCAAGGAGCTTTATGTAGATCCAGCTTCCGTGTTGCCACGTGACGAAAAGCGCAGAACTGGTGTGCAGACAGAAGACGCAGAGAAGAAACGGCAACCGTGAGAAGGAACGAACGTTAACTGTTAGCCGAGGCGCCAAACGATGCGGGCTTTATCCAGATCGTAGGGGGACATTTCCATTTTGACGCGATCACCGACTGTAATACGCACAAAACGTTTGCGCATCTTTCCGGAAATCGTGGCCAGCACCAAATGCTTATTGGTCAACTGCACGCGGAACATCGTTCCCGCGAGGACGGTTTGGACCTGGCCTTCAACTTCAATATGTTCTTCTTTCATAATAATAACTAACCGCGCCGGTCGTGAAAATCACAAGCACACATCCAATGGACCGGCGAGAAAGGAGTGCGCCGAAAAAAAGGAGGCCCGGCGGACCGGGCCTCTTGAAATTGATTCCTACAGCTTAATAGCGACTGCGGCTGCGTTCGCGTCCGCCACCACCACCACCGCCGCCACCACCCTGGTAGCCACGACCACCACCGCCGCCGCCGGCCGGACGTTCCTCGCGAGGACGCGCGGCATTGACGGTCAGGCTGCGACCATCCAATGTTGCGCCGTTCATGGCCTGGATAGCTTTTTCAGCCTCAGCTTCACTGCCCATGGTCACGAAGCCAAAGCCACGAGGACGGCCCGTGGTGCGGTCCATCATCAGATTAGTCTCGACAACGTTGCCATGAGCGGCAAAAGCGTCTTGCAGATCGTTTTCGGTTGTGTTGAAGGAAAGATTCCCTACAAACAGTTTCGTATTCATTGATTTGAGTGTCCCTAGACTAACCCTTTTTCTCAGACTGTTCCCGGACATCGGGTTTCAAATCATCACTGAATCGAAGTTCACCTGAAGATTTTCCACGTCTCTGAAAACCAGCTTATCTAACAGACGAGATCAAACTGACACCTTCATATGGAATAGCAAGCCCAAATTTCCCCCACCACCGAGTAGGCATAATTTTCCTTCTGGGAGGGAAATGCTCTGTTTTAATAGCTAAATTTTCTAAGGTTTCCAGTGAATTTTTGCTGTAATCAAGGTTCTGCTCAGGTGAATATTCGCAAATTGAATATGAAGTCATTTCTAAACTTATTCTCAACGAGCTGGGCGTTAGCGAGCGCAGCCAGCTTTGTCTTCGGAGCTTCTGAAATCGGAGCCGCCAGTGAACGGAGCGGCAGCGGAACTGCCGACGAAGTCCTCAACTTCGCCATGATCGATCAACGCGGGGAACTGCACGAGCTCCGGCGCATGAACGGCAAAGCAGTTGTTCTTTTCTTCACGGCAAACGAATGTCCGATCGCGCGCCAAAGCGCATCCAAGCTGAAGGCCCTGCGCGAGAAATTTTATGCCGAGGGTGTGAATGTGATGATGGTCAATTCGAGCATGGCCGATGACCGCAAAAGCATTTCCAAAGAAATGGCTGAGCTGGGCGCCTGGCACATCCCCGTATTGAAAGATGACACCCAGGGCGTGGCCCATCATCTGGGCGTGAAACGCACCGGTGAAGCAATCGCGATCAGCACGAAAGATTGGACCGTTTTTTATCGCGGCGCGATAGACGACCAGATGGTGGAAGGCGCGCAAAAGGAAAAGCCGAGCGAACATTACCTTGAAAACGCTTTGCGAGAATTCCTCGCTGGCAAAGGGGTTTCCAATCCCAAAACTGTCGCCCGCGGCTGCCTGATTCAATTTGAGGCCGGCGACTCGCCTGGTGTTGCCCCCGTTTCATACGCAAGCGACATCGCACCGTTGCTGGAACGGAAATGCGTCAATTGCCACAGCAAGGGAAACATTGGCTCGTGGGCGATGACGAATCAGAAGAAGGTCAAGAGCATGGCCAGCATGATCGAAGAAGTGCTGCTGACCCGGCGCATGCCGCCATGGGACGCGGATCCCGTGATTGGGAAATTTGCCAATGACCAGTCGCTGAGCGTGACCGAAGCTCAAACGTTGCTGCGCTGGATTTACCAGGGCGCGCCCGGCAGCGAAGGCAAGGACCCGCTGGAAATGGCCGCCGCCAAAGTGCAGGATAAATGGCCGATGGGCGAACCCGATCTGGTGCTGCGGCTGCCGGACGTTCAAGAAATTCCGGCAACCGGAGTGCTCGATTACCGGCATATTGAAGTCCGCGCAGGGAACACAAACGAAGCTTGGGTCGGTGGAGTTTGGGTGCGCCCGAGCAATAACAAAGTGGTCCACCACATCATCGCCCGGTTAAAGCAGGGCGGGCGAAGCGATCCTCTCGGGCAGAAGGAAATGTTCGCCGGCTGGGCGCCGGGCGCGACGCAGGGTCGGTATCCGCAAAGCTCGGGCAAATTTCTCCCGGCGAATGCGAAATTTGATTTCGAGATGCATTATACGCCGAATGGTTCCCCACAAACCGATCAGAGCGAAATCGGACTCTATTTCCTGAAGGAAAAGCCTTCCAAACGATATGAGAGCGTGCCCGTCGTGAACACCACGTTCGAGATTTTGCCGGGCGACCAAAAGGCGCGCGCCGAAGCAACCCACGCATTTACCCGCGCCGCGACTCTGCACAGCGTCACCCCGCATATGCATCTGCGCGGCCGCTCGATGAAATTTGAACTGCTCTCGCCGACCGGCAAGCGCGAGGTGGTTTGCTCGATTCCACGCTACGATTTCAGTTGGCAACTTACTTATGCCCTCGCGAAAACGCGGAATATCACTCCCGGCACCTGGGCCATGCTCAGCGGGACATGGGATAATTCAACCCGAAATCCGGCCAATCCAGATCCGAAGAAGACGATTCACTGGGGCGATCAATCCTTCGATGAAATGTTTCTCGGCTGGTATAACGTCACGTGGGACCTCGAAGAAAAAATCCAGAAATAATTCTGGGCTCGCGATAAAAATCCTGGGC
>DASWRJ010000025.1:0-7661 GCA_036403255.1 Verrucomicrobiia bacterium | reverse complement strand
GGTCTGTACGACCCGGCCCTGTGTGCCCGGCAACGTGGCAAATGCTTGTCTTTTGACACGGCTTAGCCCGCCACCGTCTGTTCCCACCCAGAGCGCCCCTTCGCGATCCAACAGTAGTGACAAAATGATATCATTCGACAATTCTTCGGCGCTGGTCAACGTTGCGGTGTGGCCTTCGTTATTCAGCCAATAAATGCCCCCGCCCAAAGTTCCCACAATTAAATTCCCTTGGCGATCTTCAACCGCCGCGGAGACGCGAAAATTTGGCGGCCATGGATATGGCGCAACATCGCGCTGCAACTGATTGCCTTTCCATTTCTGCACACGTCCCTCTGCCAATCGCCAATAACCACCTTGTGGGCTGGCCAGGAGATAGTTTAACCCTGTGACCGGAATTTCCTGCGCGCAGGGTAAAGCTGCAATGTTTGCACCGGCAGGGATCGGACCAATGGCACATTGTTTAAAATACGAACCGATCCAGATTGGCCCATCTTTCTCCACCGCGAGGGTGTGAGTGAATCCCGCTCGGCCTTCGGAAAAATTCAATCCGGAGAAGAGGCCATTGGCATAACGCCAGACTTCGCCATTCGCATTGTAAAGCCAGACTGCGCCGCTCGCATCTTCACACGCCGCCTCAAGTTTGCGCCACGCTCCGCCAGACGATAGCTCGGGCGGATTAGTGATCTTGCCGTTCTTGAAAATCGCGATGCCGGCGTTCTCCGTTCCAATCCATAGATTTTGCTGCGAATCCTCGAACAGCTTCACGATTCGGCTGCTGTGCAGCCCGGGCGTGTTGTTTTCATCGAAGACCTCAAATTTCAATCCATCGAAGCGCACCAGGCCGTGCAAAGTCCCAAGCCAAAGATAGCCATCATGCGTTTGCACGATCGTGATCACTTCATTTCCGGGCAATCCGTCTTCGCTTTCCCATTTGCGATCGACGCGAAATGGGGAACTCCGGGACGCAACATTCGTGGCACAAAAAGCAGACCCGGTGAAGGCCGCTCCAAGCAGCAAGGTCAAAAAAATGCGGAGAAAATTGGGCATCGCGATCGCTCTGCCCTGCCGATTGCCAGACTGGCCAAACGGTGGGCGTAATCCATGATGCCTGTGGAGATGCGGCGGGGCAATTGGGAACTTCGCGATTAAGATTATCGGCGCCGAGTGTTTACACCTTTCTGACGGGTCACCCATCGAACTCTCATTTTGCAAGCTCTCGTGTATGATTTCTCGCTGGCTCAGTTTCCCAAAAAGAATCGCATTCCCATCAAGTGAAAATGTGCGTTTATCCACGCTTCAAAACGCCCTTTCAAACACTCCGTTTTCAACCCTTCTCTACCGCTAAAAAAGTTTGTGTATTTGTGTAACTTCCTCTATCTTAAAGAGCTGCGTGGATTTTTTCGGCCATCCCCAAGCTATTTGGCACAATTTCCAAGGCACCACAATATATTGTGTGTTTCTGCCATTTTTTACGGAAATAAACATTGTGCTAAAGAACGAAAAAAATTAAAATTCAGCGGTGGAAACCCCACGGCTGGGGAAGCCAAAAAGCTGCGCATTTTTATGGCGAATGATATCGAACTGATGGAACAGGAAAATATACCAAATTTACCGGCAGGCTCAGACAAATATGATGCCTCCAAAATCGACAAACTTGAAGGTCTTGAAGCTGTCCGCAAACGGCCCGGCATGTATATCGGCGACCCGGACGAACGCGGGTTGCACCACTGCGTTTTTGAAGTCCTGGATAACTCCATTGACGAGCATCTGGCCGGCTATTGCAAACGCATTGACGTAAATATTCACGTCGATGGCTCCTGCTCCGTTCGAGATGATGGCCGCGGCATTCCCGTGGACATGCACCCCAAATTTCACATGCCCGCCGTCGAACTCGTGCTCACAAACTTGCACGCTGGCGGTAAATTTGGCCAGGGCGCATACAAATACTCCGGCGGCTTGCATGGTGTCGGCGCCAAGTGCGTTAACGCCCTTTCCGATTGGTTCAAGGTCGAAGTGTCGCGCGATGGGAATGTCTATCACATGTCTTTCGCTCGCGGCGTCACGCAGCAAAAGCTCGAGGTCATCGGCAAATCGAAGCGCACCGGCACGCTCATCACTTTCAAGCCGGACGCAACCATTTTTACCATCACGACCGAGTTTAAATTCGACATTCTGGCGAATCGGTTGCGCGAACTCGCCTTCCTGAATCCGGGCGTCGAGATCCATCTGACCGATGAACGCGTCGAAAATAAATCCGAGCGCTTCTTTTACAAAGAGGGTATCGAAGAATTCGTCCGGCAGCTTGGCAAAAACAAGCAAGTGATTCATCCCAAGCCCATTGTGCTCTTGCGCCAGAAAGAGGAAGTATTTGTTGATTGCGTGATGCAATACACCGAGAGCTACACCGATCAAATCCTCTGCTTTGCCAACTCGATCCCCAATCCCGACGGCGGCACGCATTTGACCGGCTTCCGGTCCGCGCTGACGCGCGCTATCAACCAATATTCCAAGGCCAATAATATCCTGAAGGAAAAAGACCCGCCGATTTCGGGTGACGATGTTCGCGAAGGGCTGGTCTGCGTCCTGAGCGTAAAGCTGCCGCACCCCCGCTTTGAATCGCAGACGAAGGTCAAACTCGTAAATACCGAGATCGACGGCATCGTTTCCTCCATCGTTTACGACGGGTTGATGAATTTTTTCGACGCCAATCCCCCCGTCGCTAAAAAGGTCATTGAAAAGGCGCTGCTCGCAGCCCGCGCGCGCGAGGCCGCTCGCAAAGCCCGTGAAACCGTGCGCAAAGGCGCCCTCACCGGCGGCGGCCTTCCTGGCAAGCTCGCTGATTGTTCCGATCGTGACCCTGCTAATACCGAAATCTATATCGTCGAAGGTGATTCCGCCGGTGGCTCGGCCAAACAGGGCCGTGATCGTAAATTCCAGGCCATTTTGCCCATTCGCGGAAAACTGATTAACGTCGAGAAAGCCCGGCTGGACAAGGTGCTGCAGAACAACGAAATCCGCACCATGATCACCGCGGTCGGCACCGGCATTGGCGATGGCGAAGGTGAAGGCGCATTTAACATCGAGAAATTGCGCTATCACAAAATCATCATCATGACCGATGCCGATGTGGACGGGTCGCACATTCGCACGCTTCTGCTAACCTTCTTTTATCGCCAGATGGGGCAGCTCATTAAGGGAGGCTATATCTACATCGCGCAACCGCCGCTCTACCAAATCACGCGCAAAAAGCGCGTCGAATACGTCGAAGACGACGCCGCGCTCAACCGAATTCTCATCCAGCTCGGCACTGAGGAAGTGCGCCTTAAAAATCTGGCTGATGGCACAGAAATGAGCCAGAATCAACTCGCCGAGATTTTAAGTCTCCTCGAAAGCCTCGATAAATATGCGCGCGCTTTGCGGCGGCACGGCGGAGATTTTGGCGAATATCTCGACCATCGAACCCCGCAATTACCGCGTTATCTCGTCAAAGTTCGTGAAGGCAACGACGAGAAATGCTTTTACTTCCACACAGAAGACCAACTGCGCCAGTTTGGCGATGCCAACCCTGATTTGCGCCTCTTTGGCGTAGTCGCGGGCGAAGATACCGATACCATCAATCGCAGCGGTAATGGCGTGACTCGCCGGGCCCGCCACGTGGAACTGCACGAAAGCAATGCCATCGCGGACTTGTTAACGAAGCTCTCCGGGAAAGGATTAAACGTCGAGCATTACTCGGCCCAGGACAAACCGCTCTTCGAACTCATCGAAGGCGAGGGCGAGAAAATGAACGTGAAGCCCCTCTTCTCCATCGCCGAAATTTTAGTCGGCGTCATGGAAGTCGGCCGTCGCGGCATCCAGGTCAAGCGCTTCAAGGGTCTGGGTGAAATGAATCCGAAAGAATTATTTGAAACAACCATGAACCCGGCCAAACGCAAGCTGTTGAAAGTCGATCTGACCGATGCGGTCGAGGCCGAGGAAATGTTCACCAAACTTATGGGCGAAGAAGTCGAGCCGCGCAGACGCTTCATTGAAGACAACGCGCTCAACGTCAGAAACCTCGATATTTGATGCAACGAAGCACGCGCTGATTTCACGGATAAACATCCAGGGAATGCAGTCGCAGAATTTTTACTAGAATTTAAATTTTACCATGGCTGAAGATCCAAACGAACCTATTGACCCGAACGAACCTGAAAATGGTTCTGGCAACAGTGCCACCCCCCTGCCCCCCGGCGCCGAGAAGATTGCGAAAATAAATGTCGCCGACGAGATTAAGAACTCGTTTCTCGATTACTCGATGTCCGTCATCATTTCGCGCGCTTTGCCCGACGCGCGCGACGGCCTGAAACCCTCGCAGCGCCGCATCCTCTTCGCCATGCAGCGGCTCAATCTTTATCCCGGCCGCAAACACTACAAGTGCGCCAAGATCTGTGGCGATACCAGCGGTGATTTCCATCCGCACGGCGAAGCTGTCATTTACCCCACGCTCGTCCACATGGCGCAACCATGGGCCATGCGCGAAACGCTGATCGATGGCCAGGGCAATTTCGGTTCCGTCGAAAACGATCCCCCCGCGGCGATGCGTTATACCGAGGCTCGCCTCACGCATTTGGGTGCTGCGCTGATGGAGGACATGGAGAAGGACACAGTCGATTTTGTCCCAAATTACGACGAGCGCCTCACCGAGCCGACTGTTTTTCCCGCCGCTTTTCCGAACCTGCTCGTCAACGGCGGCACTGGCATCGCGGTCGGAATGGCCACCAACATGCCGCCGCATAATTTGGGTGAAATTATCGACGGCATCACCGCTCAGATTGATAATCCATCCATCAGCATTCAGGAGCTGATGAAGTATGTGAAAGGTCCTGATTTCCCGACCGGCTGCATGGTTTGTGGCGTCGAAGGCATTCGTGATTATTTCAAAACCGGTCGTGGCAGCATCAAAGCGCGTGGCAAAGTCATGGTGGAACAGACCAAGGGTGGCCGCGAGCAAATCGTCATCACGGAAATTCCCTTCAACGTGAACCGTGCCGCGCTCGTCGAGCGCATCGCGCAGCTCGTGAACGAAAAAATCCTGACGGACATCACCGGAGTGCGCGACGAGTCCGATGAGAATACGCGGGTGGTCATTGAAATCCGCCGCGATGCCATCCCCAAGGTTGTTATCAACAATCTTTATCTGCATACCGCCCTGGAAACGAGCTTCGCCGTGAATTCACTGGCCATCGATCATGGCCGGCCTAAAACTCTCAATCTCAAGGAGATGATCGGCTGTTATATCGAGCATCGCCGCGAGGTGATCATTCGCCGGACGCGTTATGAATTGCGCAAGGCCGAAGAACGCGCCGAAACACTCGAAGGTTACCTCATCGCCCTCTCCAACCTGGATGAATTCATCCGCATCATCCGCAGCTCGGCCAACAAAGAAGAAGCCAAGATTAAGCTGCTCGCGTTTGATTTTTCGCGCGCCACGGTCGAGCAGCTCGGCATTTTGATTCGTAGCGAGGCCCGGCTGGTTAATGGCCGTTATGCTTTCAGCGAAGCGCAGGCCAACTCCATCCTGGAATTGCGCCTCTATCAACTGACCGGCCTCGAACGCGACAAAGTCAAAGGCGAATACGGCGAGATCGTCAGCAAAATCAAGGACCTGCTCGACATCCTCGCTCGCGAATCCCGCGTCCTGACCATCATCAAGGACGAACTTAAGGCCATTCGCGAAAAATACGCCACGCCGCGCATGACTGACATCGTGCCCGATGAGGGCGAGATGGCCATTGAGGATTTGATCGCCAATGAAGGTGTGATCATCACGATTACGCACATGGGCCTGATCAAGCGGACCAACGTCAGTTCTTATCGGGCCCAACGCCGCGGCGGAAAGGGCGTCATTGGCATGGCCACGCGTGAGAGTTCCACGCCCGATAGCGAAGACGCTGATTTCATTGAGCATCTTTTCAGCGCCAGCACGCATGATTATCTGATGTTCTTCACCAATACCGGGCGTGCCTACGTCGAGCGGGTACACGAAATTCCCGACATGGGTCGGGCCGCCAAAGGACGCAGCATCGCAAACCTGCTGGAGTTGAAAACCGATGAGAAAATCGCGGCTTGCATTCGGATTGTTTCCTCCAGCGAGGGCGATCAGTCCACCTGGCAGCCGGATACATTCCTCTTCTTCGCCACCAGCAAAGGCACGGTGAAGAAAACGGCTCTGTCCGACTTCTCGAACGTGCGCAAGGGCGGAATCATCGCCATCAGCATCGAACCGCAGGACACGCTCATCGATGTGAAATTAACCACCGGCACAAATGAGGTGGTTTTGATCACTCGCGAAGGCATGAGCATTCGCTTCAATGAGTCAGACGTGCGCTGCATGGGCCGTCCGGCCACGGGAGTGCGCGGCATTTCTCTCGAGCAATCAGACGCGGTGGTTGCGCTCTCCGTTGTCAGCCCTGCTGCAATGTTGTTGGTCGCGGGCGAAAACGGCATCGGCAAACGGACCATCTTTGATGAATATCGCGTTCAAACCCGTGGTGGCAAAGGCATCATCACCATGAAGACCAACGAACGCACCGGCGCCATTGTCGGTGCGCTCACGGTCCAGGAAATCGACGAGATCATGTTGATTACAACCGGCGGCCAAATGGTGCGCATAGCCGTCAAAGACATTCGCGAGGCAGGCCGCAATACTCAGGGTGTCAAATTGATCGACTTATCCGAAGGCGATCGTTTGCAGGCCATTACCCCTGTAATTAGCGAGGCCACTGAAGAAGCTGCTACTGACGTACCCCCTGCCCCGTCCACCACGCCGCCCGCAGCTTAAGCTGCGGCAATAATGCATGGAGCAAAACGACCCAGCGCAGCCACCGAAATACGGCACTGCGCCGCCCCAGCGGCAAGAAGGCATCGCTCCACCTCCATACCCGGAAGCCGTTTTGCCTAACCAGCCCAAGGCTTCCGCCGAACCGCCGCCTTACGCTGGAGGCCACGTTCCCAACGAACACTTGGCTGGCGCGGGACTTGAGCATTCGCCGGGAGCGCCGCCCGTGCGGACCACTGGCCAGAAATTAAAGAAGGCCCTCGGTCCGTTCGGCATTATCCTCGTCGTCATTGCCAAATTCTTTGCCAAAGTTAAGTTCCTTCTTCTGCCTGTCTTCAAGTTCTTGCCCGTCATCCTCAAAACCGGTGGGACAATGCTATTGTCCATTGGCGTTTACGCCATGGCGTGGGGCTTCTGGTTCGCGGTCGGTTTCGTTCTTTTAATATTCGTCCATGAGTGCGGCCATTTGATTGCAGCTAAACGCCTGCGTCTGAACGTCAGCGCACCGATGTTTATCCCGTTCTTTGGCGCGCTCATTACATTGCGCGAGATGCCCAAGAATGCCTGGCACGAAGCGCAGGTCGGTATCGGCGGCCCGCTCCTGGGAGCCTTGGGTGCTGCTGTGTGCGAGGGAATCTATCTCGCCACTGGCAAACCCATTTTTCGCGGGCTGGCTTATACCGGCTTTTTCTTAAACCTCTTTAACCTGGCTCCCATCGGATTTTTGGACGGCGGCAGAATCGTTACCGCGCTCTCTCCCTGGCTTTGGCTGGTTGGTTTGGCTGTGGTTCTGACCATGACGATTATGCGCCCTAACTTTATCCTCATCATTATCCTGATT
>DASWRJ010000024.1:0-4676 GCA_036403255.1 Verrucomicrobiia bacterium | reverse complement strand
CGGTGATTATCCGGGCAAAGTGTCAGGACATCTCCTCATCCCCACTTCAGTTTTCAACTCGAAATTTGATATCAAACATTTCGTCGACGTGGCCGCGCCAGCCGGGCTCGCCGTGAACGAATTATCTGGCGGCAGTGTGGTGGAAGATTTTGATGGAGACGGTTTGCTTGACGTTATGGTTACTTCCATTGGTTTTCACGACCAAATGCATTTTTTCCACAACAACGGCGACGGCACATTTAGCGATCGCACGGGTGAAGCGGGTCTTACCGGATTAACGGGCGGCCTGAATCTAATCACCGGCGACTTCAATAATGATGGCTTTGTTGATGTTTTTATTCTTCGAGGCGCCTGGATGCGTGAAGCCGGCAAATTTCCCAATTCTCTTCTGAAGAACAATGGCGATGGCACTTTTGAAGACGTCACCGAAGCAGCAGGCGTGCTTTCCTTTCATCCCACCCAAACAGCCGTTTGGTTCGATTTTGATGGTGATGGCTGGCTGGATTTATTCATCGGCAACGAATCTCTCCCAGGCCAGCCGGCCCATCGCTGCGAGCTTTACCGAAACAATCACGATGGGACCTTCACAGAAATGGCCGCAGCCGCAGGTCTGGCGATCCGCGCGTATGTGAAAGGAGTCACAGCCGGAGATTTCAATAACGATGGCCGGCCTGATTTATATCTCTCCATCCTTGGCCGTCCGAATATGCTCTGCCGAAACGACGGCCCGAAGTCTCCGGACGTGGGCCCTGCGGGCGGCTGGAAATTCACCGAGGTGGGCGCTCAAGCTGGCGTGCAAATGCCGCTGAACAGTTTCCCAACCTGGTTCTTCGATTACGACAACGACGGCTGGGAAGATATTTTTGTGACCGGCTACAAAATCCAGGACGTCGGAGACATCGCTGCCGATTATTTGGGTTTGCCCAGTCATGGTGAGCGTGCACGGCTCTACCGGAACCGTGGTGATGGCACTTTTGCTGATGTGACTCATGAGGTGCATTTGGATCATGTTCTGCATGCCATGGGCTGCAATTTTGGAGACCTGGATAATGATGGCTGGCTCGATTTTTATCTCGGCACCGGCGATCCTGATCTCTTGACGCTGGTTCCCAATCGAATGTTCCGCAATAAAGATGGGCTCTATTTTCAAGATGTGACCACCAGTGGCGGTTTTGGGAATATACAAAAAGGGCATGGTGTTTCCTTTGCTGATATCAATAATGACGGCGAGCAGGATGTTTTTGAAAAAATGGGTGGAGCCGTCTCGAGCGATATTTATCCGAGCATCCTCTTCTTGAACCCTGGCCACGGTAATCATTGGCTCAAACTTCAACTCGTCGGTGTCAAAGCGAACCGCTCAGCAATTGGGGCGCGCCTCAGAATCGACTTCGAAACTAAAGGCGCCACACGCTCCATTTATCGTACGGTCAGCACTGGCGGGAGTTTTGGCTGTAATCCGCTCCGGCAGGAAATCGGATTGGCCCAGGCGACTAAAGTTCAATCGCTAGAGATTCGCTGGCCCGGCAGCGGCACCATTCAGAAGTTTACAGCCTTGGACGCAGATCATTGCTATCGCATCCGGGAAGATTCAGCGTCCCCTGAGGTGGTGAAACTAAAAACCTTCAGCTTCTCCCCGGCAGTCGCTGCCCATCATCACCCTTAATCAGGTATCTGGCAGCGCCTGCCTAGCGCCCATTCCCGCGGACATCGAGCGTTCCTAAATCGTAAGGCCCCGTTCCTTCTGGAATGGATATCTGCTGATAGAAGTTTCCAACAGATCGATAACTTGTGTTCCTCGTCCCCATGCTGGGCGTGAGCTGCAAGTAATAGCTGCCGGGTGGCACATTGGGAACTTGGAAACTGCCATCCGGTTCAAATATCAGTTCGTAGGTCGTATTATTCCACTTTGCTTGTTCCAGCGGGGACACCGGTGACACTATTGCCGCAAGTCCCCCCAACATGCGTGGCGGTTGCTGCGGGCGCAGGGTTTGGTTGTAGTTCTGCCAATTGATCTCCGCGGCATCGTACCCGGAGACCACCGCTTTGCCTTTGACTGTCCGGCCATTCCCGCCGACAACCACATGGTTGGTCTCTCCCGGTTTCACTTCCACGGCCACGCCATGGGAATTGTGCGTGTTACCCGAGTTTGCGGTATATTGGTAACTCACGCACACACTCCGCCAACCGGGCGGCACGAAATCAAACGCAAAGCTTCCGTCAGGTTCAGGCTTCGATTTAAAATACAAATATAAAGGCAGACCTGAACGCTGGCGGCTTTGATCGTAGATATAGAGCGAATTTAGCGCACCGTATTGAGTCGGGTCGAGTTTATTGCCCACTTTTAAAACTCCTCTGACGTGGCCCCACGGTTGCAGCGTGATTTTTCCTGCTTTGATTGCCTCGTCCGCAGGCATCTGGGCGAAGCCGAAAGTGGGATGGGACGCGAGTATAAAATCCGGCTGCACTTTGGGCGTCAGTTCAGCCAGCCCTTTGCCGTCAGTGGTCGCCACATCGTAATAGTAAAGATTTTTCTGAAATTTGCCGGTCTGCGTAAGCGTTGCATTGCCGGACTGATCCAGCAGAATGACTTCCGCGCCGAGCACAGGTTTGCCTGCCTGCGAGTTCACGAAAATCGGAATCAGTTTGGCCTTTTGCAGATAATAAATGTTGCTTAGTGAGCCGCTGCTCAGGTCCACCGTTTGAAGAATCGGTTGATAACCTTTCGCTTCAATCGTGAATGAAATCTCATCGTAATTCATGGTGCTCATGGAATATGAAAAATTCCCTTTCCGGCCGGTCGTGCTGCCAGAGCCCGATCCGCTGTTGTTCGAATACTTATAACGCACCCGCACGCGAAATTGATCGACCGCCTTGTTACTGACTGCGTCCAACACCCTGCCAGCCAGCGAAAGTCGCCGCGGATAATTAAAATCCAACTCGCCCGCGAATGGCAGCATGACAGAGTGGTAATGGCTGCCGTAGCCTGCCTTGTCCAGGCGGAAAGTTACTTCGCCCTTGGGTGCATGCTCCCATGTAAAACGGCCCTGTGCGTCGGTGTAATTAGTCCAGCGCAATTCCTGGCTCGTCATCCATTCGTCCAGCGAGACTTTAACTCCGGGTATTGGCTGGCGTTTTTGGTCCAGGATCCGCATGGTAAAATTGGATCCTTGATCCAACTGAATTTTGAATGGACCGAGGCCGGAAGACATCGACACGGTTTGAAAACCGGGCGCGTAATCTTTGGCCATTACCAGCAACGTGCCGCTGGTGTTGGTTGGATCGCGCACAGGAATTGAGAACCGCCCATTATTATCTGTAAACTGCGTACGCCGCCCTTCGAGATGGTCCAGCACGACCATCGCTTTCCCGACTCCGGCCCCCTGGCTATTCATCACGATGCCTTCCACATGAATATGCGGTTGGAGCACCGTCCGGGTGGTGCTCGTCAGCAACTCAGTCACTGGAAATATTACATTTGTTGAGTGGTAATCCGGGTGGATAACTTCCAAAATTAAATTGGTCACTGCTTCCTTATGCGCAGCGGCACGCCATGTGCCATCCGCTGCGGTTTTTAGCAGATCCAGGTCGCTGCGCGTGAATTGGTTCGAAGCCGTCTGTTGAAGCTGGTAGGGAATGACATTGGCATCAGCAATGGGCTTTCCAGCTCCATCAACAATCACCCCGCCAATCGTTAGGCCCCGTTTCAAGACTACGTCCAGCTGCTCGGGCCATTTCTGCGCGGCTTTGGTCGAGTAAGTAACCATTTCAGGCGCATATCCCGGGCTGCTCACTCGCAAAGTTAGGGCAGCGGCGTAAGTTGGCGGATAGAAGAGGGTCAGGTGCCCGGTGGCATCGGGTTCATATTGGCCAAACGAGAATGCACGCAGATCATCCTGAATCGTGAGCGCCGCACGGGCGTTGCTCCCAAGGGCAGGCGTCGCTTCGCCAGTGATATGCAGCCTCAGCTCACGTCGATACGTCGAATCCGGAAATTGAAAAGCGTGTTGCACGATTTTCTTTCTTGGCAGTTCTGCCAGGGCTGGCAGGTTAGCTCCATCCTGCAAGGTGATCGCAAAAAGAATTGGTGTTGCCCGGCTGAAGAGAGACACATAATCCAGTGTCTCGATTTCCTCGCCCGGCAGCGGATTGCCGAGCACCGTATGATAAATCCGTGCAACCATTCCCGTCGGGCCCGCGCTCGGTTCGCTTTGCCATGCTATTCCTGAGTTCGGATCCTCCAGCGTCGCTGAGGAATTGTTCGTTGGCCCAAGCGCATTGCGGGCGTGCAAACCGAAGGCGACACGCAGGACGCGGGATTCGCCGTTCTTATAATGGAGCACGAGATTGGCCAGTGGTGTTCCGTCTTTTTGTCCGTGCAACGCGGCATGCAATAGATGCAATCGGGCGGCCGTGCGCTGAACCGGGATGCCGCTCACTTGTGTCGGCAGAAACTCGCCATGCTCGGCGGCATCCATTCCAGTAAGTTCAATCCTGCCCGCCAGTTGATATGGAATGCCCGCAAAATTTTGCGGGCCGGTGGGAAGAGCGCCCAATTCCGGCGCGGCATTCGAGAAATTACGACGTAAATAATTCGTGAGGTTTAACGGTTGGAAATTCGCTGCACCCGCTTGCGTAACCAACGTCAAAATGCAAATCGCATGGATTAGGACAATTCG
>DASWRJ010000023.1:0-13538 GCA_036403255.1 Verrucomicrobiia bacterium | reverse complement strand
GCCTAACAGCTTTTTATGACATCGATACGCCGGTGACGCTGGCACAACTGGCGCGCGGCGATCTGGATTATTTGTCGGCGGATTTAATCCATCACTACGACATTTATTTTTCGTTTACCGGCGGGCCAACTTTGAAGTTGCTCGAGAAAAAGTACGGGTCACCCATGGCGCGTCCCTTGTACTGCTCGGTGGATCCGGAGCTTTATTTTCCCGAAGAGCGCACGAACAGGTGGGACCTTGCTTACATGGGCACTTACAGTGACGACAGGCAACCGACACTGGAACGGTTATTGGTGGAGCCGGCGCGGGCCTGGAAGGAAGGGCGATTTTGCGTGGCGGGTCCGCAATATCCAGCGGATTACGCCTGGCCAAAGAACGTAAAGCGAATCGTGCATTTGCCACCGGGAAAGCATCGCGCGTTTTATAATGCGCAACGGTTCACGCTGAATGTCACGCGCGCGGCGATGGTACGGGCGGGTTACTCGCCGAGTGTGCGGTTGTTCGAAGCGGCGGCATGCGCGACGCCGATCATCAGTGATCCCTGGCCGGGGCTGGAGACAATTTTTGAGCCGGGCGAAGAACTCCTGATCGCTCAGGACTGCCAAGACATGCTTGGGTTTTTGCGGGATCTGAGCGAGAAGGAGCGCCTGGCTCTCGGGAAACGGGCCCGCGCGCGGGTTCTCGGCGCGCATACGGCGCATCATCGCGCCCTTGAACTGGTGGGCTACGCAAAGGAGTTACTCTCCAAATCCGCCGCGGTGGCTTAGTAAAATTATGAAGCTCATCGTTTTCGGCCTGGCTATGAGTTCATCGTGGGGCAATGGGCATGCCACCCTCTGGCGCGGCCTGGCGCGGGCGTGGATTGAACGTGGGCATGAGTTTGTCTTTTTCGAACGGGACGTGCCGTATTATCAGGCGCATCGGGATCTGCATACGATTAAGGGTGGCGAACTGATTTTATACCAAAACTGGGAGGAGAGCGCACCGCTGGCCAGGCGGCATTTGGCGGAAGCAGATGTGGGCATGGTGACTTCCTATTGTCCGGATGGCATAGCGGCGTCGGAGTTGGTGCTGTCATCAAATGTGCTGGGCACATTTTATGATTTGGACACGCCAGTGACATTGAGCCGACTGAGTGCCGGTGAGCCGATTGCGTACATTGGGGAACGTGGCTTGCGGGACTTTGAATTGGTGCTGAGTTACACGGGGGGCAAGGCGCTGGAGCAGTTGCAAAAGCAATTGGGTGCCAAGCGTGTGGCGCCGCTTTATGGGAGCGTCGATCCGAACTTGCATAAGCCAGTTGAGCCAGTGGAAAGCTATCGGGCGGATCTTTCGTACCTTGGGACTTACGCAGAAGACCGGCAGGAGAGGCTGAATGAGCTGTTGATCGAGACGGCAAAGCGCTTGCCGGACCAGCGATTCGTGATCGGCGGGGCGCAGTATCCGGCCCAATTTCCCTGGACGGAAAATATCTTTTTCGTGCGGCATTTGCCACCGGGGGAGCATCCGGCATTTTATTGTTCATCGCGGCTGACTTTGAACATCACACGCCGAGCCATGGCGGAGATGGGGTATTGCCCTTCCGGAAGATTATTTGAAGCGGCAGCATGCGGGACACCAATTCTGACTGATACGTGGGAGGGATTGGACCAGTTTTTTGAACCTAGCAGGGAAATTTTGGTGGCTCAAAGCACGGAAGATGCGGTGGGCGCGCTCGAACTTACGGAGCGGGAATTGAAAGAAATTGCCAAAGCCGCGCGGGAGCGAACTTTTTCTGAGCACACAGCGGCAAAACGTGTTATTGATTTGGAGCAGGCATTGGAGGCCACCCTTGGAACCGAAAGAGAAATGGAATTGCTGGGCGAAATGGCGGGGCAAAATTCAATGAAGGAGGACTGACGATGTGGGGAATTATTCCAGCCGCCGGCGCAGGCAGTCGAATTCAACCGCTAGCTTTTTCGAAAGAGCTTTTGCCGGTAGGGAGCCGATTTGATGGAAAGACCGAACGGCCGCGCGCAGTCAGCGAATACTTGATTGAGCGGATGGTGCTGGCTGGAGCGGACAAGATTTGCTTTGTGATTTCGCCAGGCAAGTCGGACATCCTTGAATTTTTCGGCGGCAGCATTGGAAATGTGACCCTTGCCTACGTGGTTCAGCCGCGCCCATCGGGGCTGTGCGACGCGATTTTTCGGGCCATGCCGCTGATCAGCGCTGACGAACAAGTGGTGATTGGATTGCCAGATACAATCTGGTTTCCGGAGGATGGCTTGCGCTTTTTGCCGCGGGATGCGCTTTCGTTTCTGCTTTTCCCCGTCGAACACCCGGAATTCTTTGATGCGGTCGTGACGGATGCAAATGGCAAAGTTCAACAAATCCAGGTGAAACAAACAAACGCGGATTCGACCTGGATTTGGGGGGCATTTGGAATGCCCGGACGGGTGCTGAACCAACTGCACCAACTATGGCTGGAACGACAGCGGGAGGACGAATACTTCGGCACGCTCGTCAACGCCTGGATCGCGCGGGGAGGATATGCGTCGGGAACGTTTGCCGGGCAAGCCTATGTGGATGTGGGCACATTGCACGGTTATCGGGAAGCGATGAAGCTGCTATCATTGCACCCGAATCAGCCGCTTGCTTCTTCAGCAGGTGCAGTCCAGAGCAGGACGGAGCCGGCGAATTCAGACCTTCAAGACTTTTCAAGAGGGACGCTTCCGAATGTGAACAGTGCAGCGCGCAATTCTTTAGAGCCAAATGTGTCGTCATGAAAACTTCAAGCGTAATTGAACCACCGCAATTAAACTCCGAACGGATCCAGGAGCGCGTGCGGGAGTTGGGCAATTGGTTTCATAACCTGGATTTGCACGGCGTAAAGACCGCGCCAAACCATTTCCTAGGCAATTATCCGCAAGTGAAATGGGAGCAATTCGCGCATGCGATTCCTCCAGATTTAACGGGCAAATCCGTTTTGGATATTGGCTGCAACGCGGGGTTCTATTCGATGGAAATGAAGCGGCGCGGCGCCGAACGCGTGCTCGGAATTGATTTTGATGAATCCTATCTGGCGCAGGCGCGCTTCGCCGCCGATGTCTGTGATTTGGAGATCGAGTTTCGGCTGCTCTCAGTTTATGACCTGGCATCATTGCGGGAGAAGTTCGATGTCGTGATTTTCATGGGCGTGCTCTATCACTTGCGCCATCCGTTGCTGGCGCTGGACCTCATTCACGAACATGTCGCGCGCGATTTGCTCGTATTCCAGTCAATGCAGAGAGGCAGCAATGCAGTGCTGCCCCTAAAGAGTGATTACCATTTTTGGGAGACGGAGATTTTTGAGCATCCGGGTTTTCCCCGGGCCTATTTCATTGAGAATAAATACGCGGGAGATATTACGAATTGGTGGATTCCGAATCGCGCCTGCTCGGAAGCGATGCTGCGCAGCGCTGGATTTGAGATTGTGGCCCACCCCGAGGAAGAAGTTTACATCTGCCGCACGGTGCGCCTCCATGGCGCTTCCGGCGCGGTCTATCCAGCTCGCACATGAATACAACTCTTGGCCAGGAATTGCTGGAGAAGCTTTGCCCTGAATGCGGCGAAGCTGAAGTATCCACTCCCATACTGGTGGTGGTGGCGCATCCGGATGATGAGTTCATTGGCGCGGGCGCGCGTTTCAGCCATTGGTCGGCGCTTTCATTTGTGCATGTGACTGACGGCGCTCCACGGGACATGCGAGATGCGCGCGAAAGCGGCTTTGTTTCGCGCGAGGCTTACGCGGAGGCCAGACGGAATGAATTTCATAAGGCCCTTGGGCTTGTGGGCGCTAAACCGCAGGCGGAGCATATGCTTGGGTTTGTGGATCAGGAATCCTCGAACGATTTACCGCGTCTGACACAGCGACTTTTAGAGATCATTCGGGAACTAAAGCCCGAAGCCATCGTTACGCACCCGTACGAAGGGGGGCATCCCGATCATGATGCGACAGCATTTGCCGTGGGGGCCGCGGTGCGGCTGATGGAGCAGCAGCATGAAAATGTGCCGTCTATTATCGAAATGACATCGTACCACAACGGGCCATACGGAATGGTCGCGGGAGAGTTTTTGCCCGTGGCGAATTGCGAGCCGATTGTGCGGGTGCTCTCGACACCGGAATGCGCGCTCAAACGGCGGCTTTACTCCTGCTTCGCTTCGCAGCAGCGAACGTTGCGCTGGTTTCCGATCGAGAGCGAAAGCTTTCGCTTTGCTCCACAATATGATTTCACTCGACCGCCGCATGACGGAAAACTGTTTTACGAGCAGTTCAAATGGGGGACGGACGGTGCGCGCTGGCGGCAACTAGCCGCGCGAGCGTCCAAGACCCTTAGGATTGCCTGATTGTGGCCATGAAGCTACGGGTGCTCAACGTGGCGTTTCCCCTGGCATGCGCTGGCGCTGATGCAGTAGGCGGGGCGGAGCAAGTACTTGGGCACATTGACGCAGCTCTCGTAGCTGCCGGACACAGCTCCTGGGTGATCGCCTGTGCGGGTTCAAAGGTAAAGGGCTCTCTTATCCCAATAGCTCGAAGAAGTGGGCCCATCTGTGACGAAGTTCGCCGTGCTGCCTGGCAGGAAACGGCGAGCCTGATTCAGGAAGCGTGCTCGCGATATGAAATCGATGTCATTCATATGCATGGGATTGATTTCTACGAGTATCTCCCGCCCGCCGCGGTGCCCGTACTCGTGACACTCCATCTTCCACCTTCGTGGTATCCGGAGCATGTATTCAGCCTGGATCGGCCGCAGACTTATATGCACTGCGTCTCACAGGCGCAAAAGGAGAGTTGTCCACGCGGAGCCAAATTGTTGCCGGTTATTGAAAATGGCGTGCCGGAGTATCCAAAATCGATCTGCCATGCGAAACGAGGCTATGCCATGTCCCTGGGCCGTGTTTGCCCGGAAAAAGGGTTCCATTTGGCAGCCCAAGCGGCAGCAAAAGCGCACATCCCGCTGTTTTTGGGCGGGCAGGTTTATCCTTATCAATCCCACCTGGAGTATTTTAATTCTCAAATCATTCCACGGCTTGGGCCCTTTTTTCGATTTCTTGGGCCGTTAGATGTGAGACGTAAACGTCGCTTCTTATCGGCGGCTCGGTGCCTGGTGGTGCCGAGCCTCGCACCTGAAACCAGTTCCCTGGCTGCTATGGAAGCTATGGCGTGCGGCACTCCGGTAGTGGCATTTCCTTCCGGAGCGTTGCCTGCAATTGTGGAGCACGGCCGCACCGGGTTTATCGTCCATGATGTAGCGGAAATGGCGCAAGCTATCCTCAGCGCCGCCAATCTGGACTCGGAAGCGTGCAGGCAAGCGGCCAGACGCCGTTTTTCCCTCACGCGGATGACGGACTCTTACCTGAGCGTTTACAGAAACCTCGTGCAAAATTCACGTGAGCCTTTGAAAAATGAGCCGGACGGAGCGAAAGTAAGCTGTCCGTATGCTCTTGGAATTAGCGGCTGAATTGGGAACGCGGGAACTCCGGAGGTTAAGCGAACTGGAGGAAATCGCGCCTGCCTGGGAACTGCTTTGGAGGAGCTGCCCTTTGGCCACGCCATTTCAATCCCCTGCGTGGCTTCTCCCATGGTGGAGGCATTTCGGCAGTGGCGCGTTGCGTGTGCTGGCATTGACAAGCGAGGAGCAGTTGGTGGGACTGGCTCCATTTTATTTGTACCAGCAAAGTCCTGCCGCGCCCCGGCAACTGCTTCTGCTTGGCTCAGGGAATTCTGATTACCTAGATATCCTAGTTTTACCAGGGTACGAGAAAGCATGCCTGGAACTGGTCTCTCGCTGGATCGAAAAGTTGGATGGCGAGTTTGATGCGTGTGAAATGCTGAGTTTATCTGGTGAGGCCGTGGCTATGAGGATTCCAACTCCCCTGGGCCTGGCAGAAACGTTCAATGAGATTGAACCTTGCCCAATCCTTCACCTTCCGACCACACAAGGCCCGGCGGAAGCATTCTTCAAAAACGAATGCTTCGCCAGCCTCGAGTACTATCGCCGCCGAGCCGCACGGATGGGAGAAATCAAATTCGGCGCAGCCGCGGACGAAGAACAGATGGAAGCGTATCTCATCCGCTTGGCCGAATTCGAGCAGCACCGCTGGGATGCGCGAGGCGTGCAAAGCGTCATGGCGCCCGAGCGTGTTCGCGCATTTCATCTGGATGTCACCCGCCAGTTGCTGCACTGCGGGATGCTGCGGCTTTACGCCATGCAGCTGGATAGCCGGATCATGGCGGTGCTTTACGGGTTTTCGGACGCCAGGAAATTTTATTATTACCTGGGCAGCTTCGATCCCGAATTCCATCGGTTGAGCCCGGGCAAATTGGTTCTAGCCCATGCAATTCACGCCGCAGTGAGCGAACGGCTGAGTTCGTTTGATTTTTTGCGCGGAGCGGAAGCTTATAAATATGAATGGGGAGCGCGAGACACTCCGGGGTTTCGCCGCGTTTTAAGGCCAGGGAAAGAGATACAGTTATGAACACGCCACAGATTGTGAGCATTAGCGAGGATGTATTCGAACATTTCCCAATTCATCTGCACGTGGATATCCGCTTTTGCGTGGAGGACGATCTGCATGTGCTGGAGTGGTTTGGGCTTTTCACGGAGCACAGGGAAATCATCCAACAAGCGTTCGAGGCGCAACAAAGGGGTGAGAACATTATGCTGGTGGCGGAGGCAAACACGTTGCCTGTCGCCCAAGCGTGGATCGATCTGCTGAAGCGCAAAGAAGAATCGGCAGGATTTATCTGGGCGGTGCGGGTTATTCCATGGCTGCAGAATCTTGGCATTGGGGCAAAGATGATGGCTGCGGCCGAGCAAGTCTGCGCCCGGCGCGGATTGGCCTTTGCCGAGCTGGGAGTCGAAAAGGAGAATCATGAGGCCAAAAGATTTTACGAACGGCAGGGCTATCGACTCGTTGGCTCATTGAAAGAAGAATACTCCTACACCACGCCGGACAATCGATCCATCACTGTGCCGCTTGATGAATGGATTCTGCGCAAGCCACTGAGTCAACATCCGGATGGTTCCCGCGTGGTGGAGCGCGACCACGGCAATGGGAGCAGTCCGACTGAAGCGGCTCAACATCATGCCTGAGAAAGCAAAAGCCGAAGAGCGACTCTCGAATTTCATCGCGGCTGCCGGCGAAAGTTCGACGCGCGCAGAGCCCAATCGAAGGCAACGGTTGCGCCGGGCGATCGGTTTCGCCTTTCCGTATCGCCGGGCGGTTTTCGGCATCTTTTTGATTACCTTGCTGCTAGCGGCTGTGAACGCGGCTGAGCCGCTGATCTTGAAATTTGTTTTTGATGACCTCGCATCCAATCGCCAGATGCGCGCTCTTTTCATTGGCATCGCCAGCCTGCTGGGGCTTGGACTATTTCGCGAAGTGGCGAATGGGATCTCAAGCTGGATGACATGGCGTACTCGCCTTGGCATGCACTACAACCTGCTGGAAAGCACGGTCGGACGCCTACACCGCATGCCGCTGAGTTTTCATAGAACTGAAGGAGTTGGGGCGATAATGACGCGGTTGGATCGCGGCATACAGGGATTTCTTAACGCCACGACGCAGATTCTTTTCAATATTTTCCCGGCTATTTTATATTTAGTGATTTCCATTTTTGTCATGGTGAAGCTCAACTGGCACCTCGCGCTGTTGGTGCTGTGCTTTCTGCCGATGCCTGCATTGATCGCGGCGATTGCCGGCCCGGAGCAGACGCGCCGGGAGCGCGCGCTGCTGGACCAATGGGTAAAAATATATTCACGCTTCAATGAAGTGCTTTCCGGGATTGTGACGGTGCGCAGCTTTTCGATGGAAGATGAGGAGAAGCGCCGATTTCTCAAAGAAGTTCGCCACGCCAATCGCACGGTGGTCAAGGGGGTGGGAATTGACACCGGTCTGGGCGCAGCCACGAACCTGGTCGTGACTGTGGCGAGAATTGGCGCCATGGCTTTAGGCGGGGTCCTCGTCATCCATGGACACATGACTGTGGGGACTTTGATTGCGTTCCTTGGTTACGTAGGTGGCTTATTTGGCCCGGTGCAGGGCCTCACGGGAATTTACCAGACCTTACAAAAGGCGGATGTCTCGTTAGATGAAATTTTTACGATTCTGGATATTCAGGAACACCTTGGAGATGCGCCGAACGCGCGTGAGCTCCAAAACGTGCGTGGAGAGATTGAATTCGCGAACGTGAGTTTTTCCTACGGGAAACAGGATCGACCGATCCTGATTGGGATTTCGTTTCATGTTGAACCCGGGCAGACTCTGGCGATTGTCGGCCCGAGCGGGTCCGGGAAAACGACCATGATGGCGCTTTTGATGCGGTTTTACGATCCGCGCGAAGGTTCCATTCGGATCGACGGCGAGGATTTGCGCGCCTTCAAGCAAAGTTCGCTGCGGCGGAATATTGGGACCGTCCTGCAGGACCCAATGTTGTTTAACGACACAGTGCGCAACAATATCGCGTATGGCCGCCCCAGAGCCAGCCCGGCGGAAGTGGAGCGCGCGGCCCGCGCCGCGAACGCGCATGATTTCATATCCCGACTGCCGGATGGCTACGACACCATGGTAGGGGAGCGCGGCAGCCGCTTATCAGTTGGGGAACGCCAACGGGTGACGATTGCCCGCGCGCTGATCAAAAATCCTCCGATCATTATTCTGGATGAAGCCACATCTTCGCTGGATGCGGAATCCGAGGCGCTGGTGCAGGAAGCGCTGGCCGAGTTGATGAAGGGCCGAAGCACATTTGTGATCGCACATCGTCTCGCAACGGTCGTGAATGCGGATCGCATTATTGTTCTGAAAGAGGGGCGTATCGTCGAATCCGGCACGCACGGGCAATTAATGAAACTGCACGGCTATTACACTTCCCTGGTGGAGCGGCAAACGCGTGGGCTGATTCGGAACGATGGCGAATAATGGCGCGCAGATAAATTGCCGCAATCTCGCCAACGGGCCGTGGCTGAAATTGAAGGCCGTGCTTCCATTGGGCGTCCAAAAGCCATATATATGTTTTGGTGAAACCGCCCGGCCCATTCCAATATGAGTTCAACCGCCGATCGTTCCTGAGTTATTCGGCTGGTGGGCTTGCATATTTGGCGCTATCGCATTTGCTAGGATCCGAAGCACAAGCGCAGGTTTTTGCGCCGGCTGCCCATCCGCTGGCGCCGAAAGTGCCACATCACCCAGCGAAAGCCAAATCCGTCATCTGCCTGTTTCAGCACGGCGGCCCCAGCCAGATGGACCTTTTCGATCCAAAGCCGGAGTTGAATAAATGGAATGGAAAGGAATATCCACACAAAGACCTGGAGATTCATTTTGAAAAGCAGGCTGGCAAACTCCTTGAATCACCATTTAAATTTCAGAAGCGCGGCCAGGCCGGCGCGGAGCTCTCTGAGTTGCTTCCCCACACGGCTGGAATAGTGGATGACATCACGCTGGTCCGCTCCATGGTTACCGATTCCATCGATCACGAATCGGCGTTACGAATCATTCACAGCGGGAAATTCCAGGCTGGCCGGCCGACCTGGGGTTCCTGGGTTATTTACGGGCTCGGGACCGAGCGCCAGGATTTGCCAGCGTATGTTGTGCTTTCTGATCCCGCAGGTTTGCCAGTGGATGGCGTGCGGAATTGGTCCTCCGGTTGGTTGCCCGCGATTTATCAGGGAACGCAAGTTCGGTCAGAGGGAACACCAGTATTCAATTTGCAAACACCGCCCGAGCTGACCGCAAAGGCCCGCGCCAACCAACTGAGCTTTCTGGAAAAGCTGAACCGCACGCATTTGGCATCGCATCCAGAAAATTCCGAACTGCAAGCGCGCATCAGCAATTATGAGATGGCCGCAAAGATGCAAACTTCGGTCGGTGAAGTCCTGGATCTTTCCAAAGAATCTGCCGACATGAAAAAGTTGTATGGATTGGACCATGCGAACAAATCGACGGCCAATTATGCGAAACGCTGCTTGATGGCGCGCCGGCTCGTCGAGCGAGGTGTGCGGTTTGTCCAAATTTATCTGGGTGGCCAGCCGTGGGACACGCACGACAAGAATGCGAGCCGATTGAAGGACCTGTGCCTCATGACAGATCAGCCGAGCGCGGCACTGGTGATGGATTTGAAACAACGCGGTCTGCTCGATTCAACAATAGTTCTCTGGGCAGGTGAATTCGGCAGGTTACCCATCGCCCAGGGGAAGGATGGACGCGACCACAATCGCCAGGCCTTCTCGCTGTGGGTGGCCGGAGGCGGATTTAAGAAGGGATATGTCCATGGCACAACGGACGATTTTGGAGGCAAGGCCGTGAATGATATTGTGAAGGTGTATGATTTGCACGCCACGCTCCTTGATGCACTCGGGCTGGATCATACGAAGCTTGCTTATCCGCACGACGGACGGATGGACACGCTGACCGATGCGGCAGTGAGTGACGCGGAAGTTGTCAAAGCGCTGCTCGCATAAGTGAACAACTGGCTAATCCATTCGCCTGCAGGACCACGATTATTGTTTTCTCGGCGCCACCGGCTGGATCCAGGCCACTTCGTTCTCATTCGTCGGATGTGGCAATTGGCGTTTCCTGGAGGAAATAATTTTGGCGCGCACGTAGAGTTCATCGCCTTTGAACGTATAACTGGGACTTAATCCAGGCACTTCCGCAAGGACCATTCCGATATCGGGACTGTAGCTTCTTGTGACAGCTTGCAAACTGTTTGTGGGCGCGGAAATCGATTCGCTACTCGGATTAAAATTTCGCTTAGTGCCGATAAATTGAGTCACGAAAGCAGCCTTGTCATCCGGTTCAATTTTTAGCGAAATATGATCTTCGGCGCGCACGATATCGGCCAGCCGAACGCCAGTGGAGGCGTAGAAATCCCCGCGCTCCATGGCCGCAAACAATGCGCCGGGCGCAAGGCGCTCCGCTCGGATGACGATCCACCCGCGTCCGGAATTGTTATTGGTGGGCCCAAGATGGAAGTAATTGTGCGAATCATCCACGGCCAAACCGAACATGGGCGGCAGCCCCAGTTCACTCAAGCGAAAGGTTAGGATGATGTCCCAAATCCTTTCGACACTGGCGTGCAGGCTGTCCCCAGCGTTGCGCACCATTGCATGCCCGTTATAGACCTCGAAAAAACGGTCACCCTGCACCCGCATGAGGGCTTCCGCTGGAATGGCCCAGCCAAAATTCGGGTGATTCACGTGAACCAACATCGGCTGGCGTCGCTTCTTTTGCTGGGCCAATAGCGCGTCGATGTTGCGCTGGATGACATCCAGCACATTACTTCCGCCCTGCGGCGGGATGTAATCCTTCACGTTCGAGAAGTTGAGATGAATGGGGATTTTGCCGTATTCATCACTTAATTCTTGGCTCGAAATGAGGAGAAAACGGTCAGGCTCCTCAAACCAGGGCCGAAATTCCGGCAGCGTCTTTAATCGTACATACTGGGTACCATGCATGGATTTTTGGCGGATCCAACTCTCGCCAAAGGTGTCCAAATAGCGCGCAAAGGCAAGCTGTCCCCGGGGAGTATTCGTGATGGCAACCCACTTTGATCCCTGGAGTAAAATATTATGGTCCGACAGTGCCAGAAAATTATAGCCATTCTCCTTGTACCAATTTACGACCATCTCCGGATAATCATCGCCGTCACTCCAGAGAGTATGCGTGTGCAAGTTGCCTTTCCACCAGCGCAGCATTGCAGAGCTCGCCGCAGGCGCCGCATTGGCATAGGACGCGAGGCAGATTAGTGCGAGAGCAACAAAAAAGGGCATGCGCGAGTTTACGACGATTTTGTGCAAAGCAAAAGCGCATTACGAGGTGCGAAGGAATTACACTTGCTCTGCTGGAGTGAAGTCGAATGGCATTGCCAACTGCTGCGCCTTCGGCGCTAATAGCGCGTGACTTTCCTGCCCATCGTAGAGCGAGAATTGCGTCTGGCTGCTCGGAAGTTGAGCACGTTCTGGCTGCGAGTGGCCTCAGCTCTGACGGCGTTAGTCATTGGCATAGGCTTCCTCATCATCGCCATGGTTTGGGGCAGCGCGAGTCCGATGATGGGCAAATGGCTTTTCGGCATACTTTCCTGGCTTAGTCTCGCTGGTGCTCTGCTGACTGGTCTTTTTTTCACCTCAGATTGCCTCAGCGAAGAAAAGCGCGAGGGCACGCTTGGATTTTTGTTTCTGACGGACTTGCGCGGTTACGACGTTGTGCTCGGCAAATTGCTTTCCAGTTCCTTGCGCTGTTTTTACGCGTTGCTCGCGGTATTTCCGATTTTAGGAGTGTCGCTATTAATGGGGGGTGTCACAGGGAGTGAATTTGGCAAAGTCCTGCTGGCCCTGTGGAACGCCTTATTGGTGTCGCTGCTGGCCGGGTTATTTATCTCCAGCGTCAGCCGTGAATCGCAAAAGGCCCTTGCCGCCACGGTGCTGTTGCTTGTGGTTTGGGCAGGCGGCGGTCCCGCGATCGATGGTATCATTGCTCTGATACAGGCAGGTCAGGTTGAACCGGCCTTCAGCCTCTCGAGCCCCATTTATCTTTTTCTCGAAGCAAGCGTTGGCATGAAGTCGCTATATTGGAAATCGCTTCTGGCAAACCAAGGGCTTGTTTTGCTCCTGCTCGTGCTGGCTTCTAGTTTAATTCCGCGAACGTGGCAGGACAAATCCTCAGCACCCACTGCGGCTCAAGGGCTGGGATATCGCATGAAATTCGGGAGCGTGAAACGCCGTTTGCGGCTGCGGCGCAAACTGCTCGCGCTGAACCCCGTTCTTTGGCTGGCGTGCCGCGAGCGCTGGCAGTCGGCTGCATTTTGGATCATCAGCATTACTATCGGCATTGGCCTGATTGCGGCGGGTTATTTTAACAAAAATTTTATAATCCTCACGATTTGGAGTTATGTGTCGGGCGCATTCGCGCTGGCGTTTTATTTGGGCATAGCCTCGCATGCCGGGCGCTTATTCGTGGAAACGCGGAAGAATGGTCTAATGGAATTGCTCCTGGTAACTCCGTTCGCCCCGGGTGAAATTGTGACGGGTCAATGCCGTGCTTTCGTGCGCATGTTTGGCGTGCCGCTAATCCTTTATGTGTTGGCCCAATTTATTGGCAGTGCACTCGTGCAACATCATACGTGGAAAACCATTTCGAACGCCAGTAGCACGGCCACTAACTCTGTGACTGGGATTTCAACAAATACAACCGGGCAAAATTACAATAGCATCAACATGAGCGTTACCGTAACGAACAATGCGAGCGTTGTCGCATCCAAGTCATCTGTTCCAGCGGGAATGAGGAATGCCTTTGATTTAATGGGCGGCATGTGGGTGGCGGGTTTAACCGCATTCTTTGGGGCGCTGGTGTTTGTTTCGAATACCGTGGCACTCATCTGGTTCGGAATGTGGATGGGACTCACCTCAAAGACGACCAATTTAGCCACATTGAAAACGATAGCTTTCGTGCAAATCATTCCTTGGTTCGCGGCGAGCTTTGCGTCGGCTCTGTTACTGCCGCTTTTGTTTTTTCCCCTG
>DASWRJ010000022.1:0-4408 GCA_036403255.1 Verrucomicrobiia bacterium | reverse complement strand
CATTTAAAAGGGATGGGCAGTTTCCAGCCCATCGATAAAAAGCCCAGTTTCGTGCTCAAGTTTGATTTGCACAATCCCGCACAGCGTTACTCTGGCATGAGCAAATTCATGTTGAACAACGCGAGCCAGGACGGCACCTATCTTGCCGAATACATGGGCACGAGCATTTTTCGGGATGCGGGTTTGCCGGCGGCACGTGTCACGCAGGCTTTTGTTGAATTCAATGGCCGGGATCTCGGCGTGTACGTGCTGATTGAAGCCATGAATAAGGATTTTCTGGGCCAGCATTTCAAAAGCATTCGCGGGAATCTCTATGAAGCTTACCTCCACGACATCGATCAACCCATGGAGCAGGACAATGGCAAACCCGGTAATCAACAGGATATTAAGGCGCTTGCTGCCGCCGCCAAAGAAGCAGACCCAGTTGAACGCTGGAACCGTTTGGACAAATTGATGGATACCGACGAATTCATCCGCTACCTCATCATGGAAATCTTCACTTCGCATACGGATGGCTACGCCAACAACTTCAACAATTACCGCGTGTATCATGATTTGGCGACCGACCGTTTGTATTTCATAACCCATGGCATCGATTGGGCCTTCGGAAACCCCGGTTTCGCCATTCGTCCGCCGAAAAGAGGCTTAGTCGCGCGGGCCATTCTCGAAACACCTGAAGGACACAAGCGCTTCAAGAACTATTTCCCGCAAATGTTCACCAACATCTTCCAGCTCGAAGTGCTGACGAACCGCGTGAATGCGGCCGAGACGCGCATGAAAGCTTCCGCTCGCAATCCCGGGGAAGTGACTATGTTTGCCAATGCCGCGGTTGAAATGCGCGGCCGGATCGTGGCGCGGCATAAATTTATTTCTGATAAAATGTCACTGCCAGAGCCGCCGCCGCTGAAATTTGATTCCACGGGCGTGGCCCTCCTGAAAGATTGGCGGACGAAAAAGGATTCAGGCGAGCCCAATTGGGACCAACCCAAGTTGCCGGACGCGCCCGCTTTGCATATTGAAACCGGCAAAGGCCCAACTATCGCTTCCTGGCGCAGCGACTTTCTGCTGCCGCCCGGAAAATATGTACTCATGGCGCGTGCTCGCGCCTCGCATATTGAACCGACCGAGGGCGTTGAGCCGGGCGTCGGCGCCGGTATTCGCATCTCCGGCGGCAAACGCGCCAACAAACTGGTCGGTGACGCCGAATGGACGCTGCTCGAAAATGAGTTTGAAGTCCTGGAAGGCGGTGACGAAATCGAATTCGTTTGCGAACTGCGCGCCAAAAAGGGCGAAGTTTGGTTTGACGCCGAGACAATCAAAGTAATCAAACAAAAGCCAGAACAGAAACCGTCCGCTTCACCTGCTAAATAAGGGCGAAACGGGACTGCGCTCGCTCGCATGAGCTTCTCTGGACCAAATCGGCACAGTTTGACAGCGCAACTATTAAAAGCTGGGCTGCGACACACCAAATCGGGTAAAGCGTTTTCATCCACGGGGATCGGGAATGGCTCAGGTTATTTCGAAGCCTGAAACCACAGTTCGCAACATAGATTGGCATGCGGAGTTTCCTCCCCTTGCAAATTCTGCGTGCGGCATTAAAGGTTCCGCATGAAAGTGCCTCCAACAAAAGGAACGGTCGGAAAACGAAGCGGCAAAGATGATTCACAGAAAACAAAATCGCTGGCGAATCGCGAACTGCAGGAGCGTTATTATTCAAAGCATCCAAGACGCAAGAAGGTAGCTGCGCCCAAATCATAGTTGTTTGCTCCTGGTTGCGTGCCGCACGTTGGGCGTGGGTTACGCCGCGGAATTTACGGGCAGGCGGTCACCGCAAGCCTTGGCTTAAAAACGGGTACATTAAATTTTGCAAAGTAATTAACGCCTGGGAGAGAAGCGCGCGCCTCCAGGCGCCAGACGATGGTATTTGCAGGGTCGGCATCAATGCTCTCTTCGCAGTCTTTGGGAATTGAAAAAGCTACAGGAATTCTCGCGCCACCGTTCGATTTTTCACCGACTATTGCTTGAACCTCCTGGTGCTCCTGCCAAAGGGTGCGCTCATTTGTGTTGTCGCTGCCGACGACAATGTTCAGGCACAACAATTTAAGCTTAACACCGGTTACGACTGGAAAGCCTCTCGGAACATAGATTTCACCCTCAAGACTTCCGCCAATGGTGCCCGGCACGGCGCTCATCTTGAAAATTGACGTTCCAAACAATTTCCGGCGTGCCTTGGCGCGCAAACCCAGGAATAGAAAAGAGGCAGGGACTGCCCCAAAGACGATTATAAAAACCGTTCGCAGGACCCATGATAAACTCGGCTGAGCGGCGGAAGCAAAATTCCAAAAAAATGAGTAGCCAAATACGACGGCAACCAGCAGGCCCAGACCTGCACCAAACAATAACCTACCCGTGGCATTATCTTGAACGCCAACAATCTCACCCTTTGCCCAGTCCTCCCGACGCAGCCACGGAGCAGGGTCCTGGCTTTGTAATTCAGTAATTATTCGGGTTTTGTTCTGCTGCGCTCGCAAAGCGAAGAATATTATTGTCGGAATGGCGCAAAACATTCCCGCAGTCACTAAGAAACTTGACGCGTCTTTCTGCCCGCGGAGAAGTCTGGTAACTCCAAGGCCGAGAAGCACCAACCCTATCCCGACGCCAATAAATAACAGACCGTAAGCAGTGGCAACTCCCAGGGTGCGCTTCTTCGGCTTCATAGTGTTCGACGAAGGCCAGTACTGCTTAAGTCTCACGGCCTTAGCCGTAAATGCGGGTCAGCCGCCAGGTGTCATAGGCGTTGCGCTGATTCGAGTTCATCTTTTCAAAATCCGGCGCCCCGTTGTCGCGCTTGGGCCAGGTTCCGTTCGCTGGATTTTTGGCTGGTCCTTCCTGACTGCGCTCCGATGCATTTTGCGCCAGTGGATTATTCCTAATCTCCGCCGTGGCGCGTCTTGCGCCGCTGCCGTCGTAGCTCATGCTTTGATCGGTCAATTGCAAATCCTGCTCGAGCGGGCGATTCGGTTTGATGTTTTTTTGTTGGAGAATGCCATGGTAGGCGCGAACGGCTTCTTCAGGAGAGATGCGGCCATCCGTAATGAGCCGAAGCATTTCAATAAACGCAAGTTGATGCTCCGCGTTGTTAATCTTGCGCCCAAAGAGCGCCACGCGTGCGCCGTATTTTTGCGCGTCATAGATGAGCCGGAAGGCGTCGTAAGTTGTGCCAGCACTGCCGCCTAAAACTCCGACGACAAGATTCGGATCGTATTGGGCGAGTTCTTCCATCGCCTTTGGCCCATGATAAACAATCTTCAGGAAGGCGGGACGGCCGGATTCAGGGACGCCGGCGAGGATGCGAAGTATGTTATCATTAATAAATTCGCCGAGCTTTTCGGGCGCGATGCCGCTGTCCACATTGGGATCAAACACTTCGAGGAAATAGCGGAATTTTTTGCGCTCCGCTTCTTCCCGGAAGGATTTGAAGGCGAGGAGCGTCTCGCGATCCTGATCCAGATCATTGACGAACGTAACCGAATATAACCCCAGATTCGCGCCGGGGAATTCGTCGTTGCTGCGGTCGCATTCGATTTGGCCACATTGGATATGGTCAATGGATGCGGAGCGAAAAGGCTGGGCTGCTTCGCGTGTGTAGCAACCATGGCGCACGGCCCAGACGTCAGTTGTGTCGTTCGCGCGAGCGGCAGGAGTGACGGCGGAATTGCGGAAAAGGCCTTCTTTGATCGAGAGGATTTCATTGACGTAGGCGGACATGAGCATGATGTCCACCATGCCTTGCTTCACCACTTCGCGAATGATGTCGAGAAACTCAGGGAGGTTGCGGTAGCCAAACTCGTCGCGTGTCCATACTTCCGGAGAAAACCGCGCGGGCCGCTCGCCGCGTGAGGCCAGATAGCCACGCGGCCCGGGTGCGCGCACGCCAAATGCCATGTCGGCGTCTTTAGCGTCAGCCAAAATGAAAGCGCGCGATCCCGGATTGGCTTTGACCTCCGCGAGTTTGGCATCGAGCGATTTCAGCATATCTGCAAACTACATCTTTACTTTGGCGAGGGTCTCTTTGAGAGCGCGCGCGGAATTCTGCAAGGCCATCAATTCTTTGGGCCACAGCTTGATCTCGACGTGATTCTCGACGCCTTTGCGACTCACGACCGAAGGAACACTCAGGCAAATGTCTTTGATTTCATACGCGCCTTGCACGAGAGAAGATACCGGCAGCAAAGATTTTTTATTAAGCACGACTGCGTGAATCACATCGCGAATAGCGATGCCCACCGCCCAACCGGCTCCGCCCTTTTTCTTGATCACTTCCGCCCCGCTCCCTTTGGTGCGTTCGAAAACCCCATTCTGAAACGACGCTGTGCAATCGGGCAGCCCCGTCAGCGGCAATCCGTTC
>DASWRJ010000021.1:0-1663 GCA_036403255.1 Verrucomicrobiia bacterium | reverse complement strand
GCTATAAGCTACGCATCCTCGAAAGCGATATTCAGGACAACACGGCCAACGCCACGCGTTTCCTCGTGCTCGGGCGGGAATGCAGTCCGCCCACGGGGCATGACCGCACCAGCATTATGTTCAGCATTGCCGACCAGGTCGGCGCGCTGCATCAAGCCCTGGCCCCCTTCCGCCGCTATCGCCTAAACATGACGAAGATCGAGTCGCGCCCCAGCAAACGCAAAGCCTGGGAATATTTCTTCTTCGTCGATTGCGATGGCCATTTTCTGGACCAAAAAGTGGCCAAGGCCATTCGCCTGCTGGGCGAGCACTGCAACTTCGTCAAGATCCTCGGCTCCTATCCAAATTCGGAGTAGTCGCGTGGCAAGTGAAACGCGTCTTCGTCCGCCAGCGCCACACTATTTTCGTGCTGCTTGCCGGCATTGAATAGATCGAGGTGTGCGCCTCTGAATTCGACCTTTCCTTGGCAGCACATTGCAGCCCGTTTGCGTGCGGTACACATCACCTTTTCGTTTCCCGCGTTGCTCCCAAAACTCTGGATCGCTCGCAGTCGCGGCTCGATGCTGCTCAACGGATTGCCGCGAGACCAGCACTGTGCCCCAAACTGGCCGATACGAAAGCAAATAGGGCTTGCGGGCCAATGGATCATGTTCCTCGCACAATCGCTTGATGGAGCTATAGCTTATACCCAGCGTGTAAGCCGCTTCTTTCATGCTGATCCATTTGCCTTTCAGAATGTCGTTTGCTTTTGCGTCATTTGGTTTGGTTTTCATATGGTCTGTCTTTATTTTTACCGGGCAACCGCCTGAGAAATTTAGATTGCAGGCGCTGCCATTCAGATTTAATGTAAGGCTACATTACGTAATGTTAGATTACACTGCAAGTGAAAATGTATTCTAAAATTACTTAGAGTAAGCTGTGGATCCATTGAAAAAAGAGTTCATTGAGTTGTATAAAGCCTCCGGTTGGAACCAGGCCGAAGTCGCTCGCCAGCTTGAGCTGACCCGCGGCGGCGTCAACGGCATTATTACCGGCGGCACCATCCCAAGCCTTGCCACTGTTAAGCTCTTTCGTCTGATCCTGGACATTCCCAAAACGCGCGACAGCGCCACCGGACCAAACATCGAGCCCAGGAGCGGTGAGCCGTGGGTTGCCGAATTGATCCATGAGCTACGGGCCCTGGATAAACCACGCCGCGAGCGTCTGCTCCCGGCGCTGCTGGAATTTGTTCGTGCCTGCTCAGATAAGCCCGCCAAAACGCGTCGTTAGAGGAGTTTTACCAGAAAACCGGCCGTTCCGTCCGTCACTTGTGAATAAGTGGTGAATAAGTATTCGACGGGGTATCCCCATAAATGTCCCACCCCCTCTGCTACAATGGGCGGAATAAAAATGAAAAAAGGTGCTGGTTATGACAAAGAAGGAGAAATTCGTTTTGTTCGTGTTTTTAAATGCCATGGCTCGGGACCATGAAGCGCGGACAAGAGATGCATCACGGATTGCTTCCCATGCCGCCCGGATTCGGGAGGATACAATTCCCCTCAACACGATTAACGCATCGCAGGTTTTTGTCTCCTATTGCCATGGTAGGAGCCGGCCATTTCGGTGGATGCGGCGGCTTGGCTGAAGCTGCTAGATAGCACGTCATCAATAACTTGTGAATACA
>DASWRJ010000020.1:0-3300 GCA_036403255.1 Verrucomicrobiia bacterium | reverse complement strand
CTTCGCCCAAGCTGACTAGTGTCAACCCCGCCGGCGGCCAGCGTGGCACCGAAGTCACTCTGAAATTATCCGGCGCTCGGCTTGATGATACCGAGGAGCTTCTGCTCACTGCGCCCGGCATCGAATTGCTCAAGCTCGATGCGAAATCCACCAATTCCGTCAAAGCCACTATTCGCATTGCCAAGGATTGTCCCCTGGGAGAGCACCACATCCGGTTGCGCACAACCAGTGGAGTCTCGGATATTCGCACATTTCGCGTCGGCGCTTATACCAATGTAGCGGAGGTCGAGCCGAATAACGACCTGGCCAAGGCCCAAAAAATCCAGATGAATTCGACCGTGACGGGCTCGATTCTTTCTGAGGACATTGATTATTTTCAGGTCGAAGCCAAAAAAGGGGAGCGGCTTTCCATCGAAATTGAAGCCATGCGGCTTGGTCGTGCCGCCTTTGATCCTTATATATCACTCATGGACACCAAGGGCAATGTCCTCGCCTGGTCGGATGATTCCACCTTGCTCTTGCAGGATGGATTTATCTCCATGATCGCGCCGCAAGATGGCGCGTATATCATTCAAGTCCGCGAAACTTCCTACGGCGGCAATAACGGTTACGAATATCGCCTGAATGTTGGAAATTTTCCGCGCCCCTCAATTGTCTATCCGCTCGGCGGCAAATCAGGCGAGTCGGTGGCTGTCCGCTTCATTAATTCTGACCACAGCGAGATTAAGCAAAACCTAAAGCTGCCGGATACCGCGCAGGACAAATTTGGCATTTTTGCCGAACAAAATGGGCAGACCGCGCCCTCGCCGAATTGGATGCGCGTCTCGCCATTTCCAAATGTGCTGGAGAGTGGCGAAAACAATTCTGCCGAGCACGCTTGCAAAACTGATTTGCAACCACCCCTCGCACTGAATGGTATTCTGGCAAAGAAAGGCGAATCCGATTGGTTCCGCTTCAAAGCGAAAAAGGGACAGCCTCTGGAAGTCACCGCGTATGCGCGCAGGTTGCGCTCACCAATTGATACAGTCGTCGAAGTTTGTGATGGGCAAGGGAAAACCATTGCCTCCAATGACGATAGCGCCGGGGTGGACAGCCTGGTGAAATTTACACCAAGCGCAGATGGCGATTACCTGGTGCATGTCAAAGATCACTTGGGACATGGCGGGGCGGAATACGCTTATCGTGTAGAAGTCGCCCCTGTGCAACCGTCCATCACCTTAAGCATACCTCAAGTCGCGCGCTATGATGCCCAAACGCGCCAGTACATTGCCGTCCCACGCGGCAACAGGTTCGCCACCATGATATCGGCGAAGCGCAAGGACGTCACCGCCGATTTGAAATTGAAATTCGATGGCCTGCCCAGCGGGATTACGATGCAAGCTGACACCATGGCCGCCAAGCTCGATGCCATGCCCGTTGTATTTGAAGCGAGCGCCGATGCGCCGATCGCGGGGAAATGGCTCGAACCCGTTGCTCTGGTAGTGGACAGCAAGTCAGAGGTCATCAGCAAATTCCGGCATGACATTGAGCTGGTCCAGGGCCCAAATAACAATTCCTACTACGGAACGAGCGTGGAAAAATTGTATGCCGCAGTCGTGAAAGAAGCGCCCTATAAAATTAAAATAATCGAGCCCAAAGTACCCTTGGTCCAGTACGGAGTCATGGATTTAAAAGTTGTTGCCGAACGTAAGCCAGGCTTCGACGACCCCATCACAGTTAAGATGATGTGGAATCCGCCTGGAGTTGGCTCCTTACCCGACATGATTATCCCCAAAGGGCAAAATTCCGTCGAGTACCGGCTCAACGCCAAGGAAGACGCCCAACCGCACACTTGGAAGATCGTCATGCTCGGTTCCGCCAACGTCGGCGGTGGGCCTGTCTGGGTTTCTTCGCAATTGGCCGATTTGGAAATTGGTGAACCCTTCGTCATCGGCAAATTTGATCCGGTCACCGTCGAGCCGGGCCAAACCGTGAAAATGGTTTGCAAGCTCGACCAAAAACAGCCCTTCGAAGGGAAAGCCAAGGCGCAACTGATGGGTCTGCCCGACACCGTCAAAGCCACCGAAGCCCAAATCACCAAGGATGACAAGGAAATCGTATTCAACGTCTCCGTTGACGCAAAGACTTCCCCCGGCGCAATTCGGAATTTGTTTTGCAGTCTCCAGATACCAAAGAGTTCGGAAATCATTCCACAGAACCTCGGCAGTGGCGGCGTTCTGCGCGTCGTGCCGCCAAAAAAGCGTAAAGAAACCAGGGTCGCGAGCAGTGCGAAGTAGTTGGTCCACGCTATGAAATTTCCCTGCCCACATTGCGGTCAGCGACTCGAGGCCGAATCTTCCCTGGTGGGACAACAGATTGGCTGTCCAATTTGTGCCAAAGCTCTGACCATTCCCGCCGAGGCGCCGGTTGCTGCTGTCACGCAGGTCCGCACTGTTGCTCCCATTCGTAAACGCCGCATTCCTATTCTGGCAGTCATTGCCACTGCGGTTTTATTGCTCGGTGGGGCTGGCTGGTTTTTGTTCGCAAATGAAGGGGCTGGCGTAAAAAAGCTGAGCAGCCTCGTCCCGGGCGCCTTGAACAAACGGACTGATTTGGCTGACGTCAAAGTTTTCCCTCCCGAAATCAATCTTAGCACCAGGCAGGACCGCCAGTCAGTAGTGGTGCAGGCGATCTATGCGGATGGTGTGACGCGCGATGTGACCGCCGAGGCATCGTTTTCCCTGGCTAATAAAGCTTTGGCAAGGCTGGACAAGGCTAATCTATATCCGCTGGCCGACGGCAAGACAGAGCTTCAAATCAAATATGAGGGGCGCAATCTGAATGTCCCAGTGATCGTCGAGCAGGCCGCTGTCGAGAGGCCGATCAGTTTCAAAATGGATGTCATGCCCGTATTTTCCAAGGCCGGCTGTAACTCAGGCGCTTGTCACGGTTCCTCGCGAGGCAAAGACGGATTTCGCCTCTCGCTCTTTGGTTTTGATCCTGATGGAGATTATTTCCGGCTCACTCAGGAGAATATTGGCCGGCGCGTGAACCTCGGCATCCCCGAGGAGAGCTTGCTTCTGGAAAAGGGTTTGGGACGCGTGCCGCATAGCGGCGGGGAGCGCTTCAAGGCGGATTCGGAGCTTTATAAAAATGTCCTGCGGTGGCTTGGGGCCGGTGCGCCCAAAGATGGCACGAATGTGTCAAAGGTCGTCGGGCTGGAAATCATGCCGAGGCAAGCCGTGCTCGAAGGGCAGGGTGCTGCGCAAAAACTGACCGTGCGCGCCAAGTACTCCGATGGCTCTGATCGCGATGTCTCAA
>DASWRJ010000019.1:0-3138 GCA_036403255.1 Verrucomicrobiia bacterium | reverse complement strand
AGGTGCAACAGGATTGGTGCATACAGTCAGTGATGGCCCGGTGAGCCGGTTTGAATGGACCAAGGAGATTTTGACTGAGGCCAAAAATGCGGGAGTGCTGGAGCGGGACGTGCCTGTTGAGCCGGTGACAACGGCGTATTTCAATCCCACGATTCGGCGGCCAGCGTACACGGTTTTGTCCAATGCAAAAGCAGCCGGGATTTTGGGAACGGCTTTGGGGGATTGGCATGAGGGGTTAAGAAGGACATTGCGGGCAATGGTAAAGCAGCCGTGAGTAGCTGCTCGGGAGAGTCACATTGTACGCTTGATTCGCGGGCGGATAGATACCGGCGCAAAATCCACTCCTGCGACGGCCATGTTTTTGACATTTTACTTTGGAACGTAACTAAGGCAAGCAGATCGCCAGGGGGCAATTATGAAGAACCTGTTTGACAATCGCTTCTCCAATTGTTGAGGTTGGGTGGCTAAGCCAACTTCACACCAATGAAAATGCGCTCGCTCAAAACGATTGTTGCGGTCGTCGGGATAGCAGTTGCTGGCTGCAGCATGCATTGCGCATGCGCAGCGGGCCCCGACGCGAGTAATTCAAACCATTCTCCATTAACGACGCCAGTTATGCAATCGCTCGTCAAAAAGTGGCAACAGGGCAAGGAATCGGAAGCAGTTACGCAATTTTTACAGACGGATTGGACTGCGCGTCCACTTTTCGCGACCAACTCCATCTTGCGCCTCAGCGAAGAGCAATTTCAATCGCTGTTCAATTCCCGGCCGACCGCCGGAGAAATGGATTATAAACGGAGACAGATGATGGCCGAACTGGATCCAATCAAGCAACTTGCCGCGCGCGTCGCGCAAGCCGGAGCCAAAGCCGCTTCCACGAACAACTTGGCTGCGGCTCGCAAGCACTTTACCTCGCTTAAGCAGTGCGGTGATGCGCTGGACAATACCAACTCATTGGCGCTCCTCCGGCTCGTCGGGCAGGGCATAAAAAAGCGCGCGGCGACAGAAATAGCGAAACTGCCGCAATGACCTTGTAAAAGAAAGGACGCAGATTGTGGTTATAGCGCTGACTCGCCCTGAGATCAGCACGTTCGGCGAAGTTCCGCATTAAAACATGAAGCCAATGCTCAAAGTTGCGATAGTTGTTGGCGGCTATCTCATAGCGTTCGTTATGGCCGCCGCAGCGGTTGCGCTCCACGCGGCACTTACAAGCCAGTCGGCCGCCCAGGCTTCAGCGGGCATGGCAGCATTCGGCGATTTAGTCCTTTTCGTCGCCGTATTCGGTGCGGTTGCCCTGGCGCCGACGGGCGCCGCGATTTTCTTTCTCTTTTCGAAGAAAAAAGTGCCTAACCAGGAGCTGGAGCCAAAGCCTCCAGTAGTCACGCCGGTTGGGGAACAACAACGATGAAAATCGTTGACGGGCAGTTGGACGATCCTCTCGTGCAGCGTCTGCTTCTCCATCATTTTACGACCGCACGCGCAGAGACGGCGCCGGGCAGCGCTCACGCGCTGGATCTCTGCGGGTTGACAGCGCCCGATGTTCATTTCTGGTCCGGGTGGGTAGGAGATTGTGTCGTGGCCATTGGGGCCTTGAAACGCCTTTCGGAATCGCGTGGAGAAGTGAAGTCCATGCACACCGAGCAGGCGCATCGGCGAAAAGGAGCAGGCAGCGCGATGCTCCGGCACATTATCGAGCGGGCGCGCCTGATGGGCTTGTCCCGGTTGAGCCTCGAAACAGGGTCGTGGCCGTATTTAATCCCGCGCGAGGGTTCTATAAGCGACACAGGTTTGTGGAGTGCCCTGCTTTTGGGAATTACCGCGCCGACCCGAATAGCGTCTTTATGACATTGGAGCTTGCTAAAATATGCAACGCCTGAGGGGATCCACGGAGTTGGTAAATGGGATCGGCCGCGGCGTTCCGAAAGTTTTTTAGTTTGTTTTAGCGCTGCTTTGGCGGAAGAATGTTTCCCTGATGATTCGTGAACGGACAACCTGCCGCACGTGCGGCTCGAAGAATTTGAGCCTGATTCTGGACCTTGGCAAAACGGCCCTGGCCAATGATTTTCTCGCGCCGGAGGAGGTCTCGCGTTACTCGACCTTTGTGCCGCTGCGGGTTGTGCTGTGCCGCGATTGTTCCCTGGTGCAATTGGCGGACACGGTCGATCCGAAGGTGCTCTACTCACGCTACGCTTATGTGACATCGAATTCGAAGACGATGGATGCGCATTTGACGGCGCAGAGGGATCATCTGCTGGCGAATGGCGGGTTCGACGGGAAGCTTCCCAGAGTGCTGGAGATAGCGAGCAACACCGGTCTGTATTTGCAAAAGTTCAAGGAAAAGGGATGCGAAGTGCTGGGTGTCGAGCCCGCGGAAAATATTTGCGAGGTGGCGAGAAAGGCGGGCATTCCCACGCGGTGCGAATTCTTCAACGCGGAAAACGCGGCAAAAATCAAAGCGGATTGGGGCGCGGCCGATTTGGTGCTGGGCCGGCATGTGTTCGCGCATATCGATGATTTGCAGGAATTACTGCGCGGGCTGGAGGCGATTTCCAATCCGAAAACGCTCATTGCCTTTGAGGTGCCTTACCTGGTGGATTTTTTCAAGAACACAGAATACGACACGATTTATCACGAGCATTTGTCGTATATTTCGGTGAAATCGCTGGAGGCGCTGACGCGCAACACACCTTTTTTCGTGCAGCGGATCGATCATTATCCGATTCATGGTGGATCGATTCTGTTCCATCTGCGCCAGCGTTCCTCGGGCATGCCGACTCATCCGAGTGTGGCGGAGGCAGTGCAAGCTGAGGAGCGGTTGAAATTATCGGAGCCGCAGACCTGGGGAGATTTTGCGAGCCGGGTGCGGCATATCCAAACCGAATTGCCCAAATTGCTGCGGCAACTCAAAACGCAAGGGAAGCGAATCATTGGTTACGGCGCTTCGGCGAAGGGGAACACGCTGCTGAATACTTGCGGAATCACGACGAAGGAATTGGATTACATCATTGATAACACGCCCTTCAAGCAGAACAAGGTCGCGCCCGGATCATGGATTCCGATTCGCCCGCCTGAAGCGCTGCTGCAGGATCAACCTGATTACGCGCTGATTTTGGCGTGGAATTTCGCGAAGGAGATCAT
>DASWRJ010000018.1:0-5977 GCA_036403255.1 Verrucomicrobiia bacterium | reverse complement strand
CCAGACCCTCGCTAATCCGGCCTTGGACGCTTTTACCCAGGAGGATTACGAGTTTCTCAAGTTCCATGGTGTTTATCAGCAGGATGATCGCGACAAACGGAAAGCCGGCAAGCAATTCATTTTCATGGTGCGGACCAAGTTTCCAGGAGGAGTTCTCAATGCTGAACAGTATTTGGCTTGTGACCGACTGGCGACCACCTACGGAAACGACACCTTGCGCATCACCACGCGCCAGGATTTCCAATTCCACGGGGTCATCAAATCAAATCTCCGCAACACCATCAAAGAGCTGAACGAGACCCTGATTACAACCATCGCGGCATGTGGTGACGTGAATCGCAACGTGATGGCGCCGCCGACACCTGCCACCAGTCCATTGGTGGATCTGATTTTGGAGCAGGCGCGGACCATCTCGAATGTGCTTACGCCAGCGACCAAAGCCTACCACAAGATTTGGCTCGAGGGGCAGGAGTTGAATTTGGACGAGCCGGGTAACAAAGACTTTGTCGATCCGCTCTATGGCAAGCAGTATCTGCCGCGCAAATTCAAAGTTGCCTTTGCCATTCCGCCACTGAACGACATCGATATTTTCACCAATGATCTTGGATATATTGCGATTGTCGAAAACGGTAAGATCGCCGGATATAATTTGCTGGTCGGCGGTGGGATGGGCATGTCCCACGGCAATGCCGAAACATTTCCGCGCCTGGCTGATGTGATTGGTTTTGTGAAGCCGGAGCATCTCGAAAGCATCTCCAAGGCCGTGCTGACAATTCATCGCGATTTTGGGGATCGCACCAATCGCAAGCACGCTCGGCTCAAATACGTGCTGGAGGAAAAAGGCGCGAAATGGTGCCGGCTTGAAGCGGAGAAGCGAGCTGGAATTTCCCTCGAAGATGCGCGCCCCTTTAAATTCACGAAGCAGGGCGATTTGCTGGGCTGGCATCAACAAAGCAATGGCAATTATTTTCTGGGACTATTTGTCGAGAATGGCCGCATTCAAAATGTAAATGGCTATCAACTCAAGAGCGGGTTGCGCAAAGTGCTTGAGCAATTCCCAGTCGAGGTGCGGCTTACAGCTTCTCAGAATTTGCTGTTGGTAAATGTAAAGGCCGATCAACGAGGTGCCATCGAGCGCATGTTGTCCGAGCACGGCATCTCCGTTAGTAATCCATTCTCCGCGACGAGGTTGGCTTCGATGGCCTGCCCTGCCCTGCCGACGTGTGGATTGTCCCTCGCCGAATCCGAACGCGCTTTGCCCGGAATCATCACGCGCATAGAGAATCTGCTCGAGGAAGTTGGGCTGAAGAACGAGGAAATCGTCATTCGCATGACCGGTTGCCCAAATGGCTGCGCGCGGCCCTACATGGCCGAAATCGGATTTGTGGGCAAAGCGCCCGGGAAATATCAGCTTTATTTCGGCGGCAACGAATCCAGCACTCGCTTGAATCGGATCTATAAAGAGATTTTGAAAATCGACGAACTCGAGACCGAGTTGCGGCCAATTCTTCAGCGCTTCGTGCGCGAACGCGCGAACGGCGAGCGTTTCGGCGATTGGAGCGCGCGCGTGCTTTGGGCGGAGGCGGCTGCGCCGGCGCAAAACTAAATTAAGGGTAACAGCCGTGCAGAGTTCTTCCACCATCCTTACACCTGAACAGATTTCTGCTCTCGATGCAGAGTTTGTCGCCTGGCCCACGGAAAAGATCCTGGCGTGGGCCTGGGATCAATTTGGCGCGCGCGCAGCCATTGGAACAAGCTTCCAGGGGGCTGGCCTGGTTATGATGCATATCGCCAAACGCAGCGACCTGAAATTTCCAGTGTTCACACTGGATACAGGTTTGTTGTTTCCCGAAACAGTCGCACTGAAGAAGCGGCTGGAGGATTTCTTTGAATACAAAATCGAATCGCTGGTTCCGGATTTAACAGTCGATCAGCAGACGGCGGCGCACGGTCCGGAACTGTGGAAGCGCGATCCCGATCTGTGCTGCACGATGCGTAAAGTGCTGCCACTGCAGGAGCGGCTGGAAAAATTGGATTGCTGGATGACCGGTTTACGCCGCGAACAATCGAGCACTCGCTCAGGAATTGGAATCATCGAACTTTACGAATTGGACCCAGCCACGAAGCGCGACATCGTAAAGCTCAATCCGATGGCAAATTGGAAGCGGGAAGACATCTGGAAATACATAAACGAATTTAAGATTCCGTATAACCCATTGCACGATCAGGGTTACCGCTCCATAGGCTGTTTTCCCTGCACCAGCAAAGCCGACGCGGGCGAGAACGAGCGGGCCGGGCGATGGACTGGATTTAACAAAGTGGAATGCGGCATCCACACGTTCATGACCAAAAAACAAACGGCGCAGTCCTGATAACTGATTTTGTAATTGGATTACCTTTCAAAACTCGAAAATCAAAGCATCTACATCATGCGCGAGGCATTCAATAAATTTGATAACCTCGCCATGCTCTGGAGCATTGGGAAAGATTCAACCGTCCTGCTTTGGCTCGCGCGCAAAGCATTTTTCGGACATGTCCCCTTCCCGCTCGTGCATGTGGACACCACTTACAAAATTCCTTCCATGATCGAGTATCGCGACCGCCTCTGCCGCGATTGGAAATTGGAGTTGATCGTGGGCAAAAACGAGGAAGCGCTGCGGAGTGGAAACACCTTTCCGAACGGCAAAGCCACACGCGTCGAGTGCTGCGGCACCCTCAAGAAGGACGCGCTCAAGGCCGTGCTCGACAAGCATAATTATACCGGCGTCATTGTCGGGGTGCGACGCGACGAGGAACCGACGCGCGCGAAGGAACGTTACTTCAGTCCCCGCGATAAAAACATGGAGTGGAATGTCGAAGACCAGCCGCCTGAGCTGTGGGACCAGTTCAAAACCGATTTCGAGAAAGGGGCGCACATCCGCATTCATCCATTGCTGCATTGGACAGAGTTGAATATTTGGGAATATATCGAGCGCGAAAACATCCCGATTATTCCACTCTATTTTGCGAATGAAAAAGGAGAGCGCTATCGCTCCATTGGCTGTTATCCCTGCACTTTTCCAATTCAATCGCGGGCCAAAACCGTGCGCGAAATTATTGAGGAATTGCGCAGCACCAATACACCTGAGCGCGCCGGCCGCGCCCAGGACAAGGAGAGCGAAGATGCCTTCGAGAAACTGCGCCGCGATGGTTACATGTAAGCTGTACGCCCATGAGTCACTTAAATTCCGCACCTACTGAACAACTGAAGATCGTGATCGTCGGCCATGTCGATCACGGCAAATCGACTTTTGTGGGCCGTTTGTTTCATGACACCGGGTCGTTGCCCGACGGCAAGCTCGAGCAACTCCAGCAAATTGCCGAACGCCGCGGCGTGCCTTTCGAATGGGCAAACCTGATGGATGCGCTGCAATCGGAGCGTGACCAAAACATCACGATCGACACCTCGCAGATTTGGTTCCGGACCGAAAAGCGGCAGTACGTGATTATTGACGCGCCCGGGCACAAGGAGTTTCTCAAAAACATGGTTACCGGCGCGGCCAATGCCGAGGCGGCGCTGCTGCTCATCGACGCGCACGAAGGGGTGCAGGAGAATTCTCGGCGGCATGGATATCTCCTCAATTTGCTTGGTATTCGCCAGATTGCAGTGCTGGTGAATAAGATGGATTTAGAAGCTTATTCGAAGGAGCGCTTTCAGGAAATCGAAGCGGAATATCGTGCCTGGCTGAAAACCGTGGGTGTGGAACCGACCGTGTTCATTCCGATATCGGCATACCATGGAGATAACATTGCGACACGCAGCAATAATATGTCGTGGTGGAAAGGCCCGACCGTCCTGCAAACGCTGGATGAATTCAAGCTCACCGATTCCCCGAAAGACCAACCGCTGCGTTTCCCGATTCAGGATGTTTATCGGTTTGATGAAAGGCGCATCCTGGCGGGGCGCGTCGAGTCCGGTTCGATCAAAGTGGGCGATCGCCTGATTTTCGCGCCGACCAGTAAGGTCAGCACCGTTAAGACCATCGAACGTTGGAACGCGCCATCCCGCGATTTTGCGATCGCGGGTGAGTCCGTGGGCATCACCTTGACTGAACAAATTTTTGTCGAGCGCGGCTCGGTCGCTGCACTTGACACTGCGCCACCGTATGAGCTGCCGCGCTTCAAGGCGCGCGTCTTTTGGCTGGGCAAACAACCGTTCAAAAAGGGCAAGCGCTACAAGCTGAAACTGGCTACGCAGGAACTCGAATGCGAAATTGACTCGATTGAAAGGGTGATTGACGCATCCACCCTGGCGACCGTCTCGCGCGCACAAAATGAATTGTTCGTCGGGCGCCATGAAGTGGGCGAAGTAACAATTCGCACCAAGCGGCCTATTGCTTTTGATGCCATTAGTGAAATCGTGCCGCTCGGGCGATTTGTGATCGTGGATGGCTACGACGTATGCGGGGGCGGGATTATTCCGGCAGATAACTATCCCCGCCGCAGCGCCGATGGCCATAAATCAGACAACCTTTATTGGAGCCATGGCAAAGTCACTGCCGAGATGCGCGCGCGGCGCAACGGGCATCCGGGCTGCATTATTTGGCTGACCGGGCTCTCAGGCTCTGGAAAATCCACCATTGCCACGGAAGTGGAGCGTGAATTATTTAATTTGGGCAAACACGCCTACGTGCTTGATGGCGATAACGTTCGTCATGGCCTGTGTTCCGACCTGTCCTTTTCACCTCATGACCGCAAAGAGAACATTCGACGCGTCGGTGAAGTGGCGAAGCTGTTTGCCGATGCGGGAATCATAGTGATCACGGCATTTATCTCGCCGTACCGCTCGGATCGGGAGTTGGTGCGAAATATGATCAAAGAAGGACGTTTCATCGAGGCCTACGTGAACGCGCCGCTGGAGATTTGTGAGCAACGCGATGTAAAAGGGCTTTATGCCAAGGCGCGCGCCAATGAAATCAAGGAATTTACTGGTGTTTCTGCTCCGTATGAGCCGCCATTGAATCCGGAGATCACGCTGGAAACAGACAAACTTTCGGCGACTGAATGTGTGGCGAAAATCTTGGATTATCTGCACCTGCAGGACGAGGCGACCGAGATTTCGATCTGATCGAAATCTGAGCACTGGTTTGGGGAGAGAAAAGCGATGCGCAAAGTATTCCCAATATCCTTATTTGACGCCTCGCTAACGGCTCGTAAATTTCCTCGTGCCACTTTTGGATTTTCGATTTCAGCGCGGTGGGATTCATTTGCCCAGGTTGGGGCTGTGGCTTGATCCGCATGAACCGAAAACCGGGCGCGTCTTTGTCAGCCACGCTCACTCGGACCACACGGAAGATCATCGGGAAGTCATCCTGAGCGCGCCCACTGCGCGGTTGATGCAATCACGCATGGGCGGCACTCGCAAGGAGATCATTTTGCCTTATGGCAAAAAGCACTCCTTCCAGCACGCGGGCAATTCCTTCGCTATCACCCTGCTTCCCGCCGGCCATATTTTCGGCAGTGCGATGGCCTTCATAGAAGCTGAAGGGAAATCGCTGCTTTACACGGGAGATTTCAAATTGCGGAAGGGCCTCTCCGCTGAACCATGCGAAACGCGCCCGGTGGACATTCTGATAATGGAGACCACGTTCGGGCGGCCGCAGTATGTATTCCCGCCGACGGAGGCGGTCTTGCGCGGTGTGATTCGGTTTTGCAAAGAGGCGCTGGACAACGATGAGACTGCCGTGCTGCTGGGTTATTCGCTTGGAAAAAGCCAGGAGATTTTGTGCGCGCTCGGTGATGCCGGTTTGCCGATTATGCTGCATGGATCCGTGCATAAATTGACTGAAGTCTATAAGAACTTTGGGCAATGCTTTCCGCCGTACGAGAAATATGAAGCTGGCAAGGCCGCCGGAAAAGTTCTGGTTTGCCCACCGAATGTCGCTGGCTCCGCCATGTTGCGGAATCTTGGCAAAACGCGGACAGCGATTCTGACGGG
>DASWRJ010000017.1:0-5920 GCA_036403255.1 Verrucomicrobiia bacterium | reverse complement strand
TGACGAAGAGAATAAGTAGGATGAAGAAAACCCAAAAGACTATGTTGATGCCTGGTTGTTTGCGGCCTCCCAATGTCTTTCCGCTCCCCTTATATTCCCCGCGCGTTGCCTGCAGGATTCCATGTACTCCCGCAACCACCCCGCCATCAAAATCCCCACTGCGAAAGCGCGGCCGCACTTGTTCGTCCATGATCCGGCGAGCCAACGCATCCGGCAGCGGGCCTTCCAATCCGTAACCCACTTCCACCCGCATCAGGTGTTCCTGCACGAAAACGAAAAAGATGGCTCCGTTATCCGTTTTCTTTAGGCCAGGCTTCCAGGCCATAGCTACCTTTACGGTATACTCCTCCAAGGTTTCATTCGGCGGTAATTTCGGGAAAATAGCCACCAGTATTTGGCTGGAGGTCTGCGCCTCAAAATCTTGCAACGTTTTATCAATCTGCACCGCTACTCTTGGCGAGACCAGGTTCGTGTATTGCACGAAGTAATGCGGCGCGGGCGACTTCGGGATATCACTCGCCGGGGCCGCCGCAGCGAATTGAAGTGAACCGAGCCAGAGCAGCGGACCGCATAGGAAAAGGCGCAAGATCCGCCGGCGGAACACGGAGAGCATGAGCGGGCTTTGGTGGCCCATATTAGAACTTCACCTGCGGCGGTTTTTCACTGCCCGGAGTTGCCTGGAAATAAGGCTTCGGCTCGAAGTGCAGCATGCTGGCGAAAAGCACCGTCGGAAAACGCTTTACCTTCACATTGTATTCCTGCACCGCCGTATTAAAACGCATTCGTTCCACGGCAATCCTGTTTTCAGTGCCAGCTAATTCCGTTTGCAACCCTTGAAAATTCGCGTTTGCCTTCAGCTCTGGGTAACGTTCCGACACTACCAGCAAGCGCGAGAGCGCCGACCCGAGCTGGTCCTGTGCTCGTTGAAATTCCTGCAGTTTAGCCGGATCTGTCGGTGCTTTATTCGGGTCCACCTTTACCTGCCCAACGGATGCGCGTGCCTGGGTGATATCGGTCAGGGTGGATTTCTCGAAATTGGCTGCCCCTTTCACAGTTTCCACCAAATTCGGGATCAAGTCGGCCCGCCTTTGAAATTGATTTTGCACTTGCGCCCACTGGCTGTCGGTCTGTTGCGAAGCGCTGACCAGACCGTTATAACTGGCGCAGCCGCCGATGAAGACAATCCCGATCAACAACACTAATATTCCCGCGCAACCCAAAGCGTATTTTTTCATAGCGCCTTACGATTACATTGGATTCGCCTCTGCGGGAATAATAAAACAGCCGGATTTTTGTAATCCGCGCCTCGGGACACCTTTTGCCTTGGGCACGGTTGCACCCCTGCCCACGTCGAAGTGGGCCGTTAAGGCGGACCAGGAAACCGCCCTCTTTGCGGAGACATCCAGGAATTAGGGCGCTCCCGCCTTTCGATTCCGGCCCCGGCCTCGCTGTGGATTTGTGTCCTCCTCCGCCGACCGGCGGCGCGCGCCGGCCTGTTGTCCGATGCCAGCTTCAGTGTATTGGGTCGCAGCACCTTCCGGCCAGCCTGAACGTTTGTAATCTCCCTTTCGTCCCGGACTGGACTTCTTTTCGGCATACTTGCCACTCGGCTTTCCTTTGTAACTGCTCATGTGTGCTTCCTCCGTATGGTGGTGAGCTTTTCTCCCTTTAAAAAAAGCAAACTGACGAAACAGTGATGCTTCGTCAGTTTGTAGATGGCCTTCCCTCATTCCCTAATTCCATCCGCGCTAACCTTAATGGTCGAATAAGATTCAACAAATAGGGAATATACCTGCCGTAATTTTCGGGACAGAACGCGTAAACGCTTGAAAACAAAAGAGCTTCAGTCGCCTGGCCGATTGTTCATCTGGCCAGGGAATGCAAAAACATACTTAAGGCAGTGCCCGCCCTGGGGCAAAAGCGCTTGCCCGGTATTTGCCTCAGGCTTTGGGAGTTTTGACGCTGAATAAAATCATAGTCGGCTTGTTGGTCTTGGCCACAAGGCGAGCATGATTCCTGCGCCGTTTGCGTTCCAGCCGGGATTCCTGGGAGAAGTAGTGTTTCGTCATGTAATATGCGCCACCCAACGCCATTACTCCAAATATCCATAGGACTGCTTGATCCATCATAGCGTTCGCATTATAGCCCGGCCAAAACCGTTGTAAAGTTGCTTTTTCGGCGGGTTTGTACTTTTGCGTTTTCCTAAATATGTCGAGGCGAATGGACTTGATCCGGCTCGGGAAATGAGCCGATTCCATACTGGTACGGATAGCCTCTTAATAAAAATGGGCAAAATGGCCGTTTTTTTGCCGTCTTTTGACTGTACTTACGGTACTTACGCTTATTCCAAAACTATGCATACACCCCAAAACCCGAGCAAATCGGGAAAACCATCCTCCCTTCCCCCTTCTCTCTTAAACCTTCCTCTTAATCCTAATCTTAATCTTGTTCTTAATCCCGAAAATCAAACCGTTCACTTGACCTCGTCAAACCTTGTCAAAAGTATTTTGCTCCACTGAGCAGGGGAACGCCTCCATTAGGCCGTGGCCCAGCGATTCTCCGTTTAACCCCTCCGCCGGTCCCGAATACTTCAAGCTAAACCCTGCAAGGCACCAGAAAATCCGGCTTGCATTCCATCTCGATTCTTTTACCTTCTTTCTCACTTGGCGGATGCGAGCGTAGCTCAGGCTGGTAGAGCGTCACCTTGCCAAGGTGAATGTCGAGGGTTCGAATCCCTTCGCTCGCTCCAATTCTTAAACATCTTCCGAATCCTTACCTCACAGTTTCGGGTATTATGAAAAACGACGGACCGAGACTTTATAATCCAGAGCGCTTCTGCCCCGTTTTGCGTGAGACATTTGCCGATTTGAAATTTAGTCATGATACATATCTCCACGTGGACATTCCCGACGATCTAGGATATCCGCTAAAGCCCCATTTTCCAGATCGAAGCGTGATTAAAATTTTATGGGGCAAGGAGGCGCGTGTCTGGAAAGTCGATTCTCTCCGGTCTCTGTTTCGCGGCGACAAAAGGCCCCCGCTGCTTGGGGACATTCCGCATGCTTACCTGATCGAACTTCTCATTTTGGAGACGCACGCCATGGAAAGCGCTTACTTGTTGCACACGTCCCGTGATTCTCAAATGAAGGAAATTTATTCTGCCCTGCGACGGCGTCCTGATGGAAAAAGCCTGGGTGTTATTCATGATTACATGTGGCAGGCCGCGGCCCTGCTCCTCGGGACGAATCCTCTGAGCCAGGCCGAATTTGAAGCAATTTTAGAACGGCTAGAGCGTTCCTGCCGCACTTTCGAAATGGGGCCAAGTTCCACGAATTATATTGCCACTCTCGAAGGCACTTTGGAGCCGCTATTCCTCGCTCCAGACGAATAGGCCCGTGCTCAAGGCTGCGTCTGCCCTAAATGCTTATTCGCCCACTCGATGAAATACTTCATGTTTGAGCGGTCTTCATGGCCGCCATCGTGCTGGCGCCAGGCGAGATTGCCGTCGAGCAGGGTTCCGACCGGCGGCATTTTGGCCGTGCGATAATCTTCTTCCACGCCAATATCTTTTACACCGAACAATCGGAAAACCGGCCCCGCCGCAACCGTCGCCATGTAGCTGCCCTGCTGATCGAGCCAATTGGCGTCGCCCCGCTCAGGCACCCCATAGCTGATGAACGTGAGCCGTGGCGCGCATAGGGCGATCAACTCGTGGGCATCGACCGGCAAATCGGCCGGTGTTTTGCTGCCGAAACTCGCCTTCGCTGCGCCATATTTCAGGAAGTTTCCTGCCATCCAATGGTATTCTCCGGAGCCAGTCAGGTTTTCGACTGCTTCGCCAAAATTTCGGCGATGCAATTTTGCCCCGCCCTCGCCTGACGAACCTACCAGCGCGACCGCAAATCGCGGCTCGAACGCCATCGCGACCAATGCCGCCTTGCCGTAGCGCGAGACGCCTTCAATCCCCACGCGCTTTGCGTCCACTGCCGAATCTGTCTCCAAATAATCAAGTCCGCGCGCCGCTCCCCACGCCCACGCGCGCAACGCGCCCCAATCATCCGGCTTGCGCGGCTGTCCTTTATTCACCAGCCCGATAATGCCACGCGTCAACCCGGCGCCGTTATCCGCCTGGACGCTGCCGGGGTTGAGGGAAGCATAACCCCAACCGGCTGCCAGCAGTTGCTCTGTGCTCGGTGGGTCTTTGAACGGCCCGCCAAAATCGCCAAAGCGATTACTCACCGCAGTCGAACCGGCTGGCCGGGGCATGCCGCCACCGCCAAAGCCTCCAAACATCATCAGCACGGGCACCGGCCCTTTGGCCTTGGCCGGCGTGACCAGCGACATGCGAATGTCCACGGAGATCGCTGGGCAGGCCGAATTGTCCACATGCCCAATTAATTGTTTGCCGTTCGAGGACAACGTGCCGACCAGCCCGTCCGTGACATTGGAAATAACAGTCCATGTGACCTTCGGCACATTTTTTGGTACTCTCCCGAAAATTTCCCGCTCGAAATCTTCCAAAATTTCCGGACGGCGCTGTTTCAGCCAGACTTCTGCGCTGGTGACCTTCTGTCCATTCTTCAGCGTGAGCGCATCAGGCAAATTCGGAAAAGGATTAGCCTTGTCCGGATCGTAATTGGCCGAATTAGTTGCGCCGGCGCGCCCGCTCGGGCCCGGCCGCAGCGCGGTGATGCCCAATTGTTCGAGCATGTTTTTGTGATCTTCCCTGGCGGTCCATTGCAGGAGCTCGGCGGCTGCGGAGGAATTAGTTGTTTGCGCGTGAAGGTCCGCACGCACCGCCAGAATGCCGGAAGCAATTACGGATAAAACCAGCCATTCGTTCAGGATATTTATAAATGTATTCATAATCAGCTTCGGCGTTTCCGAGGCCCTGCACCACGAAGAAAGCAGCGCATAAGATACAAGGGCGGGCCGTTCTACTGTGCAACATGGGACAGGCGGAACATTGGTCAATTAGAGTCGTAGTGTCGAGCCTGTGATTTTAACCATACAGAATGTCTATGACACAGGCGCAAAGTGGGGGAAGGGTAATTACTATGCAGCGCCTATTTACATCGCAAAGTGGTGCTTCATATTCGGGTGGTGAAATGCTAAGCTGCAACTGGCATGAAAAACGGGACCGTTGAAATTGATAAAGCAGGCCGTATCATCCTGCCCAAGTCCTTGCGCGAACAGCTTCACCTACTTCCAGGTGATAAGCTCAGCTTGTCCTTGGAAGGAAGCGGTTTCAAGTTGGAACCCGAAAAAATGGCCGGGGAATACGTCAAGAAAGGTTCTGTCCTCGTGCTCACCGGAGGATTCAAAGAGGCTCTCACGACCGAAAATGTAAACGACCTCATTCTACACGATCGCGAGAGTATAAATCGAAAGTTGCGAAAACCGCCGAAGAAATGAGGGTCTTTCTGGATACTAATGTGCTGGTCGCTGCCTGCCTCGAAGATCATGAACAGCACGCGCGTGCTCTTCCCGTTGTTCAGCGGGTGCACGAGAAGAAAGTTGAAGGAGCTTTAAGCGCGCATAGCATATTGGAAACGCATTCTGTCCTGACGCGTTTACCAAGGCATCCACGAATCTCTCCTTCGCAAGCAGGGACACTTATTGCCGATAACTTTCTGAATTATTTTTCAATTATCGCTCTATCATCTCCGGAGTACTCGGTTGTCTTTCAAAAACTTCGCCAGCAAGGAATTATCCTATGATTTACTTCACCTCACGTGCGCTGAAAAAGCAGGCGCTGATGTGATCTTTACCTTTAACGTCATGCATTTTGTAGAGTTAGCAGGGCGCCTGCGCGAAAAAATCACAGCGCCATAATTTTGCGGAATGTGCCTCAGCATTAGTTGAATCCTTCCAATTCGCCGCTAATCGGCCGCCTTCAAATCCAGCCAGAAACGGCTCC
>DASWRJ010000016.1:0-9430 GCA_036403255.1 Verrucomicrobiia bacterium | reverse complement strand
GCCTTCCAACGGGGGTGCTTCAGAAGCTGGTCCGGCATTGGGTATTTTCAATCGTATAAAGCTCCGGACTGAAGATTACCAGGAGCTTTTTGATTCCTTTCCCATGCCGCTAGTGGTCTTTAGCCTGGATTCCCTGCGGATTTTGGCGGCAAACGCCGCTGCGATCAATTTTTATGGTTATACCCGGGATGAATTCCTTGCCCGAACTGTCGCGGAAATACAAGCTTCGGAGAAACTTCAGCCTTTTTTGCAACTTTTGCGCGATAGCCGCCCGGGATTCACTCGCCACGGTCTCTGGCGGCATCAGACTAAAGCTGGACAGCTTATCGACGTTGATCTGAGCTGGGTGCCTCTTTTGCTCGAAAGCGATCCCTGCCGGCTCATGCTGGTTCATGACATCACTGAGCGCCGCTGGGCCGAGCAGCTCCTGGTTCAAGTCCATAATCACACCGAAAAACTACTCAATGCGCGGACTATGGAATTGGATGTGGCAGCCCAGGAAGTGGAATCTTTTAGTCAAGCGCTACTCAAAATGGCCGCAACCCTGCCGCCGAATGCTGGTGGCGCCGAGAGCCCGACTGCGCGCAGATTGGAGCAACTGTGTGAAAGCCTGATGCGACTTTCTCGGATGACTTACCAGCCGCTCCGCCCGGAAGATATTGATCTGGCGCCAATGGCTCGCCAAATTGCCGAGGATCTTGCCGTTCAATCCGAAGGGCCCCTGACCAGGTTCATTGTTCCACCACAAGTGAAGGTTCGCGCCGATCCTGAGCTTATGAGGATCGTTCTCACAAACCTATTCCGCAATGCCTGGGTCTATACGCGCCAGCATGGCGCCCCAATTATCGAGTTTGGCCTGGATGAAAAGGAAACCGAAATTATTTGTTTTGTCCGAGATGATGGTGTCGGTTTCGAACCTGCCATGGCTCAAAAAATCTTCCGGCCTTTCCAGCGTTTTGATCCAGAGCACAAGGGCGAAGGGATTGGCCTCAGTATGGTTCGCAGAATTATCGCCAAACATTCCGGCAAAGTATGGGCACAAGGCACGCCGCATCATGGCGCAACTATTTTCTTCTCCTTACCTAAAGCAACCGGTCAAGTCACAACCTAAGTCATGAGATCGTCGGATTTCACTTGGTCTCCACTTGTGATCGTTCAGTACTGCTGCCCGTGCTGCTCGGTGTGGGATAAAAGGCAAATGCCACCGCAGCGAGTATGCAAACAAAGGCGGCAACGTGGTTCCAGCGAATCTTGTCTCCAACGTAAAAAAGTAAAAACCCGCTAAATACAGTCAAAGTGATGAGCTCTTGCAGAATTTTCAATTGTGCAACGCTGAAAAACGAATTCCCCCAGCGATTGGCCGGCACCATGAGCACGTATTCAAAAAACGCTATGCCCCAACTGATCAGCGTCACTTTCCATAATGGAGCATCTTTGTATTTCAAGTGCCCGTACCAGGCAAATGTCATAAATAAATTCGAAGCGCTCAGCATGAGCACTGGCGTCCAGGGTGAGTTAATGATTGGACTCATAGTCGCACAGGAATTCCTTTCTCCGCCAAAAACTGCTTTACGGTTGCTACCGTGTAGGTCCCAAAATGAAAAATGCTGGCGGCGAGCACGGCATCAGCCTTTCCGTCCAGCAACACTTCTGCCATATGTTCCAGGCGCCCCGCGCCACCGCTGGCGACAACTGGGACGCCCACGCTCTCACTAATCCGTCGAGTGATGGCAATATCAAAACCGGCGCGTGTGCCATCCGCATCAATGCTGTTCAACACAATCTCACCAGCGCCGAGCGCCACCGCTTTCTCTGCCCACTCAACGGCTTCCATGCCGGTTGGTTTCCGGCCACCATGCGAAAAAACTTCCCAATAACCCGGCACGGTTCGGCGCGCGTCAATCGAGACCACGATGCATTGGCTGCCGAATTTTTCTGCGCCCGCGCGAATCAGGTCTGGCGTAGCAATGGCTGAAGAATTAATGCTGATTTTGTCGGCGCCGGCTTTGAGCATAGTATGCATGTCATCGACCGTGCGGATGCCCCCGCCAACTGTGAGTGGCATAAAGCATTGATCGGCCGTTCGTTCAATCACATCCACGATCGTCGCTCGCGCATGCGCACTGGCTGTAATGTCAAAAAAAACCATTTCATCAGCCCCCTGCTCGTTGTAGCGCACGGCCAATTCCACCGGGTCGCCAACGTTCCGCAACTCGCCGGCTTCAGCCTTCCCGAATTGCACACCACGGGTAACTTGCCCGCCATGCACGTCCAGGCATGGAATCACACGGCGCGCTAACATAAATCTGAAATATTTCCGCAAATCATCGCGAAATGAACGATAGCATGTTTGCTCGCTTTTATTGCAAGGAATTTTGCTCGTTACGCCCATGACAATACTTGTCTAAAGAGAAGTCTTCCTGTTAATTGTCCCGCCGTGAACCAATACAAGCTTTTCTTCCTCGCATTCGTAATTGCCTTTGCCGGCCATTTTCTCGCCGCCGAAGGCCTAAAAGCTCCGCGATTCTCCATCGAGAATATGGATCGCAGCGTGGACCCCGTGAAGGATTTCTATCGTTTTGCGGCCGGCAATTGGCTCAAGAACAATCCTGTGCCTTCCAACAAATCGCGCTGGAGCGGCTTCGAAGAATTGCAGGAACGGAATTGGCAATTGATTCGACAGATCTTAGAAACAAGCGCCAGCGATACTTCCTCCCCAGCGCATTCCCCAGTGCGGGAAATTGGAGATTTGTACATCTCCGCTATGGACACAAACCGACTCGAAAAGCTCAAATTTGCACCTATCCAGCGAGACCTAAGACGCATCGACCGGCTTAGCTCGGTGAAAGATCTTTTCACATTGATCGCCGATTTTCACGAGCGGGGTATCAGCGGATTTTTTGGAGCAGGCGTTTCACCGGATGCAAAAAATAGCGGATTCTACGCCTTTCACCTGTCGCAAGGCGGATTGGGCCTGCCGGATCGGGATTATTATCTGAAAGAAGCTTTCGCAAAACAACGCGCCGATTATCTGGCGCACATTTCGAGGATGCTGCAAATGCTCAATGTCAAAGCTGACGACGCCGAGAATCAAGCCAAGCTGGTGCTGGAAATTGAAACAGCGCTCGCCAAAGCGAGCCGCACTCGTGTCGAACTGCGCGATCCACAGGCAAATTATAATAAGTTTACTGTCGCTAATTTCGCGAAGACGAATGCTACCTCAGCGTGGTTGAGTTATCTGGACAGCAGCGGCCTCGGTCAGGCGAAAGAGCTAATCGCAGGCCAACCCGAGTTTTTCAGCGCCCTGGACAAAATGCTTACGGATCGCCCGATTTCGGACTGGAAAACTTATCTTCGATGGCACTTGCTCAACAGCACTGCTTCTTTTTTGCACGATGCCGCCGAGCGCGAGCATTTTGCATTTTACGGCACAAAACTGCGCGGACAGCCTGAACCAGAGCCGCGCTGGCAGCGCGCCGCCCATGTGGTCGATCTTAATATAGGCGAAGCCCTGGGCGAAATTTTCGTGAAGCAACATTTTCCGCCAGCAGCCCGCGTGCGCATGCTCGAATTAATAGGAAATATTCGCGAGGTGTTCCAGGAACGATTGAAAAAGCTGGATTGGATGTCCCAAGAGACGCGGGAGAAGGCGCTCGCTAAATTCGATCGTTTCACGCAAAAGGTCGGCCATCCCGAGAAGTTTCGCGACTATTCTAAAATCAAATTGCGCCGCGACGACTATCTGGGGAACGTGCAGCGCGCGTCAAGTTTTGAGAGCCGCCGTGAAATTGCGCGCGTCGGAAAAGCGGTTGATAAAACCGAATGGCATATGACCCCGCAAACCGTCAATGCCTATTTCAATCCACTTCAAAATGAAATTGTCTTCCCCGCCGGAATCCTCCAACCGCCATTTTTTGACGTCGCCATGGACGACCCGATAAATTATGGCGCAATTGGCGTTGTTATTGGCCATGAAATTACTCATGGCTACGATGACAAAGGCCGGCAATACGATGCCGAAGGCAACTTAAATGATTGGTGGACTAAACAGGACGCCAAGGAATTCGACGCACGCGCCCAAAAGGTGGTCGATCAATACGCATCCTACGAAGCGGTGCCGGGCCTGAAGGTAAATGGAAAACTGACACTCGGGGAGAATATCGCCGACCTCGGCGGCACTACAATCGCCTATGAGGCGCTACAACGGGCTCTGGCCAAGGACCCTTCGAAGAGGAAAGCCATCGATGGTTTTAGTCCCGAGCAGCGGTTCTTTCTCTCACTCGCACAACTCTGGCGTACGAATTGGCGGGACGAAGAATTGCGTCGCCGAATCACTGTCGATCCGCATTCGCCCGGCCAATTCCGCGCTATCGGCCCGCACGTGAACCTGCCTGAATTTTACGACGCTTTTCAAATCAAAGAGAGCGCTCCCATGTGGCGCTCTCCCGAATTGCGGGCCAAAATTTGGTGAACTAACGCAAACGTTTTAACTCAATTGCTTCGTACCTGCGGCTCTGTGTGGGCGCCGTTCAGAATCCGAATTTCCCGCTGCGGGAATGGTAATTCAATGTTGCGGCTGCGAAAACGTTCCACGATTTCCTGATATATTTCCGGACCGGCTGCTCCATAATCTTGAATCGTCACCCATGGTTTGATCGAAATATTAATTGAAGAATCCGCCAGCATATTGATGCCCACTCCTGGTGCCATCTCCTTCAATACGCGTTTGTTTTCTTTGAGTATGTCGCGAATGACAGCCAGTGTATCAGCCAAATTTGTCTTATATGACACCCCCACATAAAGATCGAGCTGCCGGATTTTTCCGTAGTTATGCAGGATCTCACCGATAATCTTTCGGTTTGGAATTATCACCTTGGAGCGATCCGAATGCAGCAGGACTGTCGAAAAAATCTCAATACATTCGACCTGGCCATTCACTCCCACGATCTCGATATATTCCCCAACGCGGAAAGGCTTAGTAAATATAATCACCAACCCAGCCACCAGATTCCCCAGCATCCCTTGCATCGCCAGTCCCAGGCCCACGCCCGCCACGGAAATACCGGCGATAAGCGTCGCCATCTTAAACCCGAGCGTGTCCAGCGCTATCATTAGCGTGAACAGCAGAACCATCAATTGCACCACGCGGCTGATCAGAATGCGCACTGGCGGCTCCAATTGCCGCTTTTCCAATTTCCCGTTCACCATCCGCCGCAACCAACTTCCCGCCATCCAACCCACAATGAATATCGCTAAGGCTCCGAGTACGCTCGGGCCGTGTGCAATGATAAAATCCAGCCCTTTATCTTTCCAGTCGCTCGCTTTCCTGGCCACATCTGAAATGGCTTGGGTCGGCGTCTCCGCCGCAGCGCCTGCAAGTACCGCCGCAAAAAGTCCCGAAAAAATTGCAAATGCTCGTTTCATACCCTGCCAGAATATGCGCCTGTGTTTGAGAGGCAATGCGAAAAGAAAACCCCCGCATTTCAGGCGAAATGCAGGGGTGATTTACTAAATCCAATAATTATGATTACAGCGCCACCGTTTTACCCGGAATGGCGTATGGATATTTCCCATCCGGTCCCGGAAGGACCTTCGGGGTTGCATCCCAGGTAAACTGATCCGGCGCGAGCACCAGCTTCGAATTTAAAGCATCCTGCCAACTCACCTCTTTACCCGAGTAAGCGCTCATGCGCCCCATGATCGCTGTCAGGGTGCTATAAGCGCCGCGCTCGGCCTCATTGTAATCCTTATCATTGCGGATGGCTTCTTGCAGCGGGTAATGCTCCGCCTGGTGGCCGGCATTCATTTTCTTCTCTTGATCATCCGCCGCTTTGTAGTGCCATTTATTTGGCCCTAGAATTGTCATCCCGCTGACGTCGCACGAACCTTTTGTCCCGACGGCGAATTCGCTGACCGGGTTCCACCTGAAACCGGGGATCTGCCGGCATTGGCTGAACACACGCACGCCGCCCGCGTATTCATATTCAATATTGAAATGATCGTAGATCTCCCCTGAATCAGAGGCGCCATTAAGGTAGGAACGCCCACCCACACCCCAGCAGCGCACCGGATAACCATCGAGGACCCAATTGGCCACATCCAAATTGTGAATGTGCTGCTCGACAATGTGATCGCCGCAAGTCCAAGCGAACATATACCAATTGGCGATTTGATATTCCATTTCGGTCGGTTGCCGCCCGAGCCGCTTGGCCATCTCGGCGCGTTTGGCTTTCGGGCCGACTGGGCCGTCGTTATCCCAATACACACGCATCGAAGTGATATCGCCGATCGCGCCGTCGTGCAGTCGCTGCACGCACTGCATATAATTTGGCTGATGGCGGCGTTGCAGGCCAACAGCTACCTTCAGATTTTTCTTTTTCGCTTCCTTCGCCGCTTCGAGCACGCGCCGAACTCCGGGGCCATCCACCGCCACCGGTTTTTCCATGAAAATATTCTTACCCTGCTTCACGGCTTCTTCGAAATGGATGGGCCTGAATCCAGGCGGCGTCGCCAGGATCACCATGTCCGCCAGAGCAATCGCTTCCTTATAAGCATCGAGCCCAAAGAAAATATTATCGGGCTTCACATCGACACGATGCTCGTGGTTTTTCTTCAAAATCTGGACGGCACGTTCGGCCGCATTTTGAAACGCATCCGCCACCGCCACGATTTTCACACCATCTCCGCCCGCCACCAAGGCCTGATCCGCCGCGCCAGTGCCGCGACCGCCGCAGCCCACCACGGCGACTTTGATGGTGTCGCCGGGCGAAGCGCCGAGCGCAAAGCGCTCCACGGGCAGCGCGCCCAGCAATGTGCCGCCCGCCAGGGCGGTCGAGGTTGTTCTCAGAAAACTCCGGCGCGTCAGCGGCGCCTCTTGTGAAGGATTGATTGGCTCGTTCATGCTTGTTTCGATTAAGATTAGCTGTTTGGACGTTCCATTTCAGAGCCGCTATTCAATTCGCGGCCAAACGTCTGGGAGCAGCTAGAAGCATAGACTTCGCCTGTTTGCTTTGTCCATCAGAATTAAAGCAAACAAACCGCGCTGAGAAAATGACGCAGTTGGCCCGCTGCAACTACAGCGGTATTTGAAATCCTAACTGCAGCAATTCCTGGATCAGCAGGTCGATCCCCGGGTCGGGCGTGCTGCCGACGCAGATCGATCCAAACGGCCCGGTCGGCACCGCATACTGCGGGGCGGCCAGATTCTTCACGCCGAAGTTAAGCACCTGCGCCAGGTTATTGGCGGTCGCATCGCGCACGGTCAATGGCCGGATGTTCCAGCGCCATTCGATCAGCTTCAGGATCGACGTATGATCGTACAGGCCGTGATCGACATACCCGCGCGTGGCAAATGGCGAGACCACAATGGCCGGCACGCGGAAACCGATTCGGCCATCGCTGCCCAGGGCCGCATCGCTCGCGGGAATGGGCGCGAGCGGCGGCGGCACATGATCGAAAAACCCGCCCCATTCATCGAAATTAATCACCATGACGGTGCTCGACCAATTCGGGCTCGTCGTCACCGCCGAGTAGATCGAGTTCAGGAAAGCTTCCCCGTTGCGAATGTCCGCGTGCGGATGATCGTCGTTTGATAAGCCCTGCGCCTCGCCGAGGAACCGTGGATCGACAAACGACACATGAGGCAACGTGCCCGCGGCGCAATCCGAGAAGAAACTGGAAATTGTCTTCGAGATGGGCACATACTTCGCGCCCCACAATGCCAGGAATGGAAAGTCGCTGTAATAATAATTCGCGCTGATGCTGTGCTCGGCGAGCCGGTCCCAGATGGTCGGCAGCGTCGAGATCGGCAGCAGCGAATCATCGAGCCGATCCGTCTGCGCGGCGTGCTGGTACATGCGGTTTGGATAGGTGCCCGCCATGATGGCCGAGAAATACTTGTCGCAGACTGTCCAGCCCAGGGCCGCATTGCTCATGAACGCCAGGTCAGCCTTGGTATAATAACCGATCGAGTAAATATCATTCATCCCCGCGCGCAGCCAGCCGTCGCACGCCCCATTGTCATATTCCACGCGCGCTCCCTGATAGGAGTGATCCGGGTCGGGATGACCGCAGCCTTGATAATCCGGCGCGAGCGGATAGGTCGATTGCGCCACCCCATTTCGATCCACATAGCTCAGCCCCGCTTGCTTTCCTTCCGCCCCAGGCAGCCAGCCCAGGAAATGATCGAAAGACCGGTTCTCCATCATTACTACAATGATGTGTTCGATGCCGGAGCGCTGCGGCGTGGGCAGTACCTTATTGCGCGGCGCGGCCGCCCCCTGGCTGAGGCTACCCAATAAAGCTGCGCCCGTTCCGGTCACGGCGACATCCCGGATGAACCGCCGGCGGCTGACGCCTCTCGCGTTGAGGAATCGTGTTTTTGGATTGGAGTTGGATTTTTGCATATTCATAACTGCTTCATTATTCGAAGCCCTTAAACACTGTGCCCGAAAGCATCTGTGATGAATCCAGTAAATCTGGCCGCCCCTCGACGGTGAATACGGAAAAACCCTACCGGGTGTTAAAAAGTAGCTTTGTTTAGCTTTGTCCAGCTTTGTCCAGCTTTGTCCAGCTCGACTGGGGAAGATGAGAGCGGAAGACAGAGGTCAGACGTCAGAAGTCAGAGCATGCTAATAATAGCAGATTGCAGATTGGCCGGACGACTCCGCGCCAGCCATAGGGCTAGTAAGGAATGATTTTGGCCCTAGTTAGCCCCTGCCAACCCTAGCCAGCCCTAATGAGAAAGGCTGAAGTTAGCAGTTCGCAGGCTTTTCCAGCCTTTTCCAGGCTTGTTTAGGGTTGTTCAGCCGTTGACCAGGAGGTGAAAGCTGAAAGCTCAGAGGTGAGAGACGAAGGGAAAGGCGGATGGGCATGCGACGAGCGCTACGGTGTCGGGGCGCAGTGCGTCCGCCCCGACCAGACTCAGCAGGTGTGATGCGCGTGAAAGCCACACACTTTGCCGAGCACGGCGGCTCGCCAAAAACGCTTTTGATCTCCGGCCCTGAAACCAGTCAGGGCTGGATGTATGTCAAAGATCGACACTAGCGTGCCGGCCACTGCGCTTCGCGCAGGAAACTCAAGCCTCGCCCGTGCGAGACGGGAATATAGCTCCCGCTCATGTGATGAGGTTTAGCACCGGTGGAGCAAAGTGTCTGGTGAGGCTGGTGATATAGGTGAAGCTGGAGAAACTGAAGAAATAGACACTACAGATAAAATAGGCAATACAGGTGAAGCTGGAGAAATAGGAGAATGGCCGCTAAGAAACGCAAAAATGACAAGAGGGAAAGTTTTCAGTTTCAAGTGTTCAGTTTTCAGGAGAGGAGAATTTAACAGAAGGCCACGAACGAAAGCTTGTATAGCCAGCCCTGGAACTATGTTTGAGCAATGCACGCGTTATGGCCTGACCCTGACATGTTTGAACGCCAGCAAA
>DASWRJ010000015.1:0-1996 GCA_036403255.1 Verrucomicrobiia bacterium | reverse complement strand
AGCGAACAAAGCGCGCGGTCTGGCTGAAGCAGCCATCATCGAGGCGCAGGGCAAAGCGCAAGCCGAAGCGATGCGACAAAAAGCCGAGTCGTTCAAGCAATACAATCAGGCAGCCGTCATCGAGATGCTCGTGAAAATCCTGCCGGAACTTGCCGGCAGAATCAGCGAGCCTTTGTCGAAGACTGATAAGATAACCATTATCAATTCCGGAAATGGCGACGGTGGCGGCGCCAGCAAATTGACGGGTGACATAACAAACATCATTGCGCAATTGCCTCCTGTGCTGGAAAGTTTGACTGGGGTGAAATTGGAGAAATTACTCGAACAAGTGCCCGCACTGCGTAACGCCATGGAAAGCCGCGCGCGAATTGATGAGCCGAAAAAATAGAGATGTACAGCCTTAAACCAGGACGGGGCCCTTCGCTTCTCAGCGCACTGATGGCGCTGATTGTGGGAGTGCCCTTTGTCATCTTCTGGATTGGGACGGCGCACAAAGCAGGGGCGCCGGCATTTTTTACTTACTTCGGCGTCATGATGCTGCTGTTTCTGGTGGTCGCTGTCATTATGGGATTTTACAACTCGCAGGCAAAGAATCGGATCAGCCAGTACGACATCACGACACCTGAAGAAGAGAAAGACCCGTTCACTCCCCCTGCAAACGCATCAGCGCCGCCAATTAAAGAGGATTCGGCGACAGCCCGATTTTGCCCGGCGTGTGGCGCGCGAGTACAGAAGGATTTTCAGTATTGTCCCAAGTGCGGAGCCAAACAGCCGCAAACTTAACCCATGCGCCTCTTCGAAGAGATCGTTCAAGCAAATCAGCGCGGCGTGATCAACACGCTGTCACTGGATGGCTTTGTGGATTCGCTGCCGGTGGTGGCACTCACCTGCATCGACCCGCGACTGAATCGGCTATTGCCGGAATCCCTCGGTTTGCCTGAAGACCAATTCATTTGGCTGCGCAACGCCGGCAATATTATTTTCGACCCGATGAGCAGCATGATGCGCACGCTTGCGCTGGGCTGCGCGATCAAGGGCGGGCGGGAGATTGCAATCATCGGCCACACCGATTGCCGGGTGCGCCAGGTCTCGATGGTTGAACTGACGGACCGATTCAAGAAGCTAGGCATCGAGCGTTCGCAATTACCGGAGAACATCAACGAATTCTTTGGTCTGTTCGCCAGCGAGCGGCAGAATGTTATCCGCGGGGTCGAGTTCACCCGCCAAAGCCCCATCATCGGCCCAAAAATTCCTGTGCACGGTTTGCTCATTGATATCGAAACCGGGCGTCTGGAATGGGTGGTGAATGGATATGATGCTTTGGCGAGTGTGGGAACACGCTTAGTTGCGGAAAACGCGGCGGCCATAAGTGGGGCACCTTCAGTTGAGGCGCTCTCGGACTTTAAAATCGGCGAAATAAAAATGCGGGAAATGCAAATCGGAGATGCAGCGACAAAGATGGTTTTGCCGTCCCAAACCACAAATCGGGAATCAGCCGAATCCTGGGCCTCAGCGCAAAAGTACACTCCGGCCTCTGCGACCCCGGTTGTTTCACTCAATAGGCCCGCGGCTTCAGGAGCTGCGCCAGTCTCATTTCAAGCGCCTCCACCGCCTCCACCGGCGGATGCTTCCGGGCAAGCAAAGCTGGATCGCGCAGCCACGTATCGAGTGGTGGGCGATGATCGAAAAATCTATGGTCCCGTGAGCGCAGAAGAACTGGAGCGCTGGATTGCGGAAAATCGGATCGATCTGAAGACGCTCGCGCAGAAGGTCGGACAAAACCAATGGAAAGCCCTGGAACATTTTGTCGCCGAGGAAGCAGGCAAAATTCCGTTGCCGCCCACGATTGCTGCGGCTCTGGAAATGGCGAAAGATTTTAAGCGGAAAAGGTGAGTTACAAAATTGAAAATATACGAGCACCCCACCTTCCAAATGGCCTGCGAACAATTCGATGTGGTGGCCGATTATCTTCAGATCCCGCCCGATGATCGCGACC
>DASWRJ010000014.1:0-4279 GCA_036403255.1 Verrucomicrobiia bacterium | reverse complement strand
AGGTAGCGGAGCCATTTGAAATGCTGCACGTAGATAATTGTCAAATTAGCGAGAACGCCGGCCAGCCAAAACCATTTGAGCAAAATGGAAATCTGTGCTTCAACATTAGCAGAGGTCTTTACGACCATTGTCTTGGAAATTTCGGTATTATTATTTTTTGGAGTGGAGCTTATTTGAGGAGATTCCGTGCGAGCAGGAACGAGAGATTTTTCCGTGGAGATGGAATGATGAGCGATTTGGTCTTTCTGCGCAATTTGGGGAATGAGACCCCAAACGCTAAAATTGCTCGCTGGGGAAGTGGGCAGGAGCAGTCGCGCAAAAACACAAAGCCACAGGAGATAACTAGCGCGAGCTGGCAGGTGCTTACGCGTACTATAATCAATTAACCAAACCAACAGCACGAGAATCGCACTCGCCACCGAAGCGCGCCAGGTCCAGTTGAAAGCCGCTTCCAGCCAAGCGCTTTGGGAAAGAAGATTCATGATGCCTTTTGATCGAGGATGCGTTTGAGTTGCTCGATTTCTTCCGGTTTAAGTTTTTCCGACTCCATAAATCTGGCCAAAAAAGGGGCAAGTTCGCCGCCAAAAAAGCGGCCCAAAAAGCTCCGGGTGGCGGCATGCTCACATTCCTCCGCGCTGACCATAGGACGAAACTGATATTCGCGGCCAAGCTTCTCAAACACGAGTGCACCTTTTTGCGCAAGCCGCGTCAGGAGCGTGTGGACAGTCTTGGGTTTCCAATGCATTTTTGAGCTGAGCGATTCGACGACTTGGTTGGCTGTGACAGGGGCTTTGTCCCAGACGACGCGCATCACGACCCATTCGGCGTCGGAGATTTTGGGTAATTCCGTTTTGGCATTGGCTTTGAGAGATTTCGATTTTTGATTCGGCATAGGACTACTTCTAAAGGGCGAACACGCGCCCAAAGTCTTACATGTGTAAGAGGAATATCTTACACGTGTAAGAATTGCAACAACTTTTTGCATAATTTTAATTTGGTTGTTGTGCTATGCTCTCTCTATGACGCGCGGATTGCGAACAATGCTCATTTGTCTTTACCTGGTTTTGCCCCTTTGGGCGTGGGGCAAAGGCGGTGCCAGCGGCCATGGCGGCAGTGGACATGCCTCCAGCGCGGGTCACGGTGGAAAGTCGTCCAGTGCAGCCACGCATGCGAGCGCGACGAAATCCATGCCGTTCGGCACAACCGCCGCTACGCGGAGCCATCCTGCGGCGACAATCTCGGCAGGCTTGACGGCGACTTGCAGGCACACACCTCCGAACGCTCATTGTTATCGGCCGCCCATGGTGGGCGCGCACGGTTCATCGCTCCTGATGGAACGTTGGGAACGTAATAGCAGCACCAATTACTTTGGCCGGTCCAAGAGCCAGCCGGCCACCGCGAGTGTTAGATAAAATTCGCGGCGGCAGATACGTTAATATTTTATTTCGATTACTTCATGCAGATCGCTAACCAGCAAATCGAAGCGATTTCCCTGGCGCTTGATTTCCGTTTTCCCGTTGAGAGCCCGGACTGAACGGGCGGCTTCGCGCAATTCCAGACTTGCACGATAGAGAGGTGTATCCTCAATCAATGCGGGCATGACGAAGGGCCGATTTTTTTCGGGAAGCGTTTGCGGCGGAGCAAAATAACCGAGCAGATGGACTCGATAGGCGCGGTGCGCAGCATCGTGAGCCACGACCGATTCGACATTAATCGGAGCGTTGATTTGAAGAATTGGCTTGGGGTTCAGCAAACGGACCCCATGCGCTAACAATTTTCTGGCCTCAATAATATGATGCTCGCCGCCCGTGGCTGAATCCGGTGAGCAAGCAAGGGTGAGCACAGCCCCATGGCCGAGGTGATTGAGCAACACGGCGGGACCCATTGACTTGTCCGCGCTCATGGGCCATTCGGTGCCCTCCTTGCCTTCGAGTTGGCGTGTGGTGCGAAACGGCTTGAGCAATTGGCCAAGCGGCTGCCCAGAGGTCGGCTCATAGAGGAGTGCGGGCCCTTCCACCAGAAACGGATTATCAGCGCGCGCTTCGCTCAAGCCGAGCTTCGCCAACTCTCCGGCCGAAAAGCGCGTCCAATTATCCAGGCTCTCCAAACGTCCCTTCAGCTTAGCTCCGATCAGCAGCTCGAGCGGGGAAACCGAGTTGGGCTCGCCACGCCAGCCGAGCGATCCTGAAAGTCCAGTGATGAGCAACTTTCCGCCATCACGAACAAAAGCTTCAAATAATGCTACCTCATTACTGGAGAGAATTGCTGCATTCGGCAGCAGCAGAACCGGAAATTCCCTGAGCCTATTAGCGGTGCAATTTTCATCCAGCACCACGGCCCAGGGGATGTGTTCGTAAACCATCGCTTTATGGGCGCCGAGAAAACTTTGAAAGTAACCGGCAGGTTTTTCGCGCCCGTACCAGTCACGCGTGCGGCTGCTGTAGTAAATGCCAACCTCGCGCAGCGGTTCGCCGCCGAATTGACTGCGCTTGGTTTGCGCTTCGTGAAATAATTTGCCGATCTGGTCATAGGCCGACTCATCCAGCCCGCCGTCAAAGCCTGTTTTATCCACGAGCGTGACAAATGCGCCATGAGCCAAAAGCGTATAAAGCTCCCAGCGCAAATCGTTCAGCGGACGCGTGGTTTGATCGTGATACATGCGCACGCCGCGCTGCATCGCGACTTGAAACGGAATGCCAGGCGTGGTGCCGCGATAAAATGCGGCGTTCAATCCGACTGTCAGCGCGCTAAACCCCCAAACGCCAGTTTCGCCCGTGACGAAGTCGCCGTTGACGGCGTGCTGCACGGGGCGTTGGCCGACCTCAAAAGAGAAAGGAGGATTGCCATGGTAATTATAATCGACAGATGCATTTGGATTAATGCCTTTGATGTGCCGACAAAGTTCCTTTTCGAAACGTTCGCTCGTGCGATAACGGAATTCGAGCATGCGGTCCCAACCTGCGTCCCAGGTGGCTCCTTTGGGCATCGGGCGGCCATATTCCTTTTGAAACAATTGCTGACAGGTTGCACACCAGCAGCCGTAAGGCGGATTGAATCCCTGGTCGAGCATGTCCAGGTGAAAACCATCTATGCCATAAGCGAGTTGCTCGGCAACAATTTGCTTCATCGCCTCCAAATAGCCCGAGTTGTAGCAAAAACGTCCGCGACGTTCCCCAGTGGCAGTGACGAGCGCGAATTCGGGATGCGCGCGCAGGAAGTGGCCATCCTGTTGCGCGACACAATAGGCGAGGAGTGGAATTATTTGTTTGCGCGCTTCGGCAACAGCTTCGCGCAAAGGATCGCGAGCGCCGAGGCCAGGCGCCTTGGGCAAAATTTTCGATTGGTAATACGCATAGTCACCATCGCGCGCCCAAATCACCACATACTCCGCTCCTGCGCGACCGGCGTGGCGCACGATGCCGGCCCCATCAAATCTTGCGCAATAGCGGGTGTCATTGGAGTCGCTGTGGCCGAATTGCGCGCCGGTGGGACCGATTTCCATGCCGACGAGGGCGTGAGAAAACCAGGGGGAATTGTTTGGGCCCGGATATGACACCGGCGAAGAGGCGAACCAGACCGTTATGGAGAGCAGAGCTACAAGTAAATGTTTCATTGCTTTTTTGCGAACTCCTTGTCCAGCCAATCGAGGCGCGCATCGAGCCACGTTTTCATTTGATCGATGTCTTCCCCGAAGGAGGTGTTATCTGGGTAATAACCGGCGCCGGGCCAGCGCTCCGAGTTTCTTTTCGAAGCAGGGCCGAGAGTGCTGACGTTGTCGTCGATCATTTGCTTGATGGTTTCAGCCGAGAATTGCTTTTTGCGCAATTCAGTCCAGCGCGTCTGATATTTCTTTCGATACTCGGGATTCGCAAGCAGCCGATCGAAGAGATGATGCGTGAGCCAGGCGTTTGGTTCGACGCGCGCGGCATTCCAATTCCTGCCAAAGGTGGCGTCATAATCCCACGGAGCGAAGAAGAAGCGCGGCTTCGGTTCGGCGCTGGTCGGCGCATTGCGCGCGATAATGAAGTTCTTATCAATGCCATCCATGTTGCTGGTCAATAGAATCAGCAGGTGGAAATCAATGGCGTTATCCACGTCGAACCGCGAGGCGATGCCGCTTTTCGGGTCGAGAAAGTCCGCGTCCGAGCTTGCGCTCACAAATTCGTCGAGCTCGTCGATCGGTTTCCAATACGAAAGCACCTGCGAATCAGGCTCACGCTGCTCGTAAGCGGGATGGCCGGGCTGGGCGAAATTGGCGCCATGATCCACGGCCTTATAA
>DASWRJ010000013.1:0-6558 GCA_036403255.1 Verrucomicrobiia bacterium | reverse complement strand
ACTTGAATTTACCCACTGAACGGCATACCGGCCCAAGTCGGGGTTTTGCAAGGCCAAGCCGATTACGTCGATAATGCGCTTATACTTGTAGTCCTCTGGCAAACGGATCTCGGCATTCGTAAAGGTGAATGCAATCTGCCCATTCAAAGCTTTCTGCAAACTGGCGCCTGTTACTCCTGCACCTTTTATTTGAACATTGGCGAAGACATCACCCTTGGCCGCGCCTTTGAATTTAGGCGAGAACGTATTCGCGAGCGGCGCAAGAGGAATTTGATCCGCTTTTAATGAAACATCATATTGATAGCCGGGCACACCGAGATTTAAATCGACATTTCCGCTCACTGTGTGGCCGTTGAGCGCGAGCTGCAATGGGTTCATTAACACGTGTCCCTGATCCAGCTTGAGACCGGTCTGCCAATCCGAGATATCGAGTTCCCGAAGATAGAGATGCCCCACTTTCAAATTAAAGACGAAATCCTGAAACGGCAGTTTGATGGCCTGAGGTTCCTGAGGAGGAACATTCGCGGGGGCAGGGGAGGGCACTGAAGGAGTTTGGGGTACTCCAGGCGCAGCCGTGGAAGTTGTGGTTTTTGATGCTCCAGAATCCTTTTCCAGAATGTCGTAGTAAGGCGAGACATCGAGCGAATCAGCAGCCAAGGTCAAGGCACCTTTAATCGCATTTGTCTGCGACATATCGACTTTGCCCGAGAGCTGAAGTTGGTTTTTTGCGCGCGCGGTTGGAGTAAGGGTGAGCTGCGATTGGCGCAAATTCAGGACCTGTTTGTTCATGGAACCATCAAGTTGAAATTTCACATCGAGCGGTGTCCCTTGTCCTGGATTTTTTGGGTCCGAAACAATCAGTTTGGCCACCTGCAAATCGGCCTTCACAGCAGATTCGGCATCCGGATCCATACGCCCCGAAGCGGTAGCGTTGATGATGACGGACACGAGTTTCTTATCGCCAAGCGCTGAGGCGACAAATGGCTGCAACGCATTCTGATTAATATTTTCCAGCTTGAGATTGAATTGGCCGGCTTTCTTGGCCATATCGAAGCTGCCATTTGCGTCAAAGTTGCCAGCGGCCGCGCCTGCGGATTGCAGCACACCGGAGGCTTTGCGCAACCGGAACACCTGGTCGCCCGTTTGCAAATCGAGGTCTGCCACGGTTGTGAAGCGGGCAAATTCGCTCTTCTGCAATTTGCCGGTAAGATCATTTACCGAGAGACTCCCGACCACTGTTTGCGCGCCGTTCTTCTGCGCTACCCGGCTCTTGAAGGTAAGATTTCCGGAAGAGACATTCATATCTTTCTGGCCCAGCGCCTGCACCAAGCGCGGCAAATTTGCTTCCAATGTGAACTGGGCGCTGCCCTCGTTTGCTTTTTTGTCGAAGTTACCGTCGCCGGTGGCCAGCATGAGCCATTGCCCCTTTTGCGCTAATTGGAAGCGATACTCGCTGAGTGAAAACTTTGTCAGATCGGCGGCCTGCCCATGCGCGCTCATAGAGATGGCGATCGGCTGAATGGCGTTGCTCTGGAAGTTAGCGGAAAAGTTATCAATCTTCGAGTCCAAATCAAAGGTCAGTTGCTTGCCTGATTGCTGGCTCAGCAGCTTGAGCGTCAAGCTCATTAGGCCATTGGGCGAAAGGCCATCGGCAAAGGCTTTCCAGTCGGCTAAATTCAAGTCTTTTACGCTGAGATTCAAGGTCGCATCACCGGCCTGTGGGGTCGTTGTACCCCAAGCAATCTTCATAGGATTACTCAAGTCGCTGTGCAAAAACTCCTTCTGATTCTGCACGCCGCGCAGATCAAATTTCTCGAGCAAAGCCGATTTATCATTTTGATTTACCGTCACATTGTAACCAAGCAGCAGATCGAGTGTCGGTGTGGTTTGGCCTTTTTGGGTGAGAGCCAGCTTGTTGGCGTTTACCTGGCCAATTGCGCTGATGACAGTAGCGCCCTGGGTTAGTTCGACCAAATTACTCGAATTAAGGGTGGAGGTTCCGAAATCGATTCCCGCCGCAGCGCCCGCAAGATTCAAAACCTGCTTATCAATATTTGCGATCTCCACGCTGACCTTTCCATCATGTTTAATGATGTCAAAAGGCCCGCTGGCGCGCACCTCACCCAAAGTGGCATTGCCCTTTTGAAATTGCAAAGTGAGCTGATTGATGTTGGTGGGCGCGATGTCGCAGTTAAGCTTCGCAATAAGTCCCGCCAAATCGCCAAAGGCGCCACTGGTGTTCTGAGCAGCCAATCTCAGATTCCCGCGGACGGCGCCGGGTTGCAGGTCGGAAGTTATGCCGAAGGAAAAGTTTCCCTCGATGACGGCTTGCATGGTGCCGTTGGTTGGCTCGGTGTTGTTCACTTGCACATTGGCGGTGAGGTCGAGTTTTCCGGTTTGGCCGTTACGCAGATTATTGACTGTTAGATTCAATCCGCTGATTTCAGCAAAGTTCGTCCCGCCTGTTTTGAGGTGTTCGAAATAGCGGAACGTTGCGTCTTTTAGGGTGAGTTTTCCAATGTCCAATTGGGGCGGTTTAGATTTTTTTTCGGAGGCTTGAGCCGGCTGGCTTGACTCGGGGCTGGCGGGCTTTTGGGAAGGGGCGGGTTTTGCTGGCGTGTTTTCCCCGTGATCAGTGACTTTTTTGAGATTCGTAGTGCCGTCAGGCTCCTTGACAAGACTTATTAGCGGCGACTCGAGGTAAACCTCATCTACTTTGATTTTTCCACGGATGATGTCCCAGAGGCTGTAATGCGCGCGCATCTCGCGGGCGGTGAGGAGGGTTTGCGCGCCGTGTGGCTGCACCTTGAGGTCCTTAAACATCACTGACGAAAACGGATGAATGGCTACATCGGAGACAGTGATCTCCGTGTCCATGGATTTGCTGACGCGCGGCAGGAGAAAGCCTTTAATGAAGGCGGTGCTCGTGCCCACGAAATAGGCCACCAGGAGAACGACCAACAGAGGAAGGAAAATCCAAAAGAGCGTTTTGAGAATGCCCCGCCTTTTCCTCGGGGCGCGGCCCGGAGTAGTTACAGCCATAAATATCCTTAATCGAAAATGCTCGTCAGCCTGGCGTGGGTATCCATTCCCCGCGACCAAACCACAGTACTTTTAGCCGTGATTGCGGCAAAAGTCACTGCGCAATTCGGGATATTAGGCCGAACTTGGCGTAGAATTCAATACTACAGCTATAACTTCTTGAGCAGCTCTTTCACGCGGCTCCAAGCCTCATTGCGTGCTTTCTTATTGGGCTCAGTTCCTTTCGGGTCTTCGCCGGCTCGCATAAAGCCGTGTCCTGCGCCTTCATAAGTGACCGGCTCATAGGTTTTTCCGGCGGCTTTCATCAACTCTTCAGATTTTGGAATGGTGGCATTGACGCGGTTGTCATTGCCACCATAGAAACCATAAACGGGCGCATTGATTTTTTTGATGTCTTCCTCCTTGTCGGGACCAGTGCCGTAAAAGACAAAAGCAGCTTTAATGTCTTTGTTGTTAGTGGCGAAGCGGAAAGTCTGCCCGCCGCCCCAGCAGAATCCGGCCACTGCTACTTTACCATTGCAGGCGGGCAACTTGGAGACGTAATCCATGACCGCATTCAAATCTGCTGTGATTTGTTTGGGCGGCAAGGAGGAGATCGCCTTGCGCACGGCATCTCCGCTGCCCAACTCGGCTGTCCCGCCGCCACCGGGCGCTGTACCCGAAAGCAGGTCCGGAGCGATAGCGATGTAACCTGCCTCGGCCAATTGGTCGGCCACGCCACGCACCCAATCGGAGAGGCCGAAAATTTCGTGAATTACAATGACGGCGGTTGCTTTATCTTTCACTTCGGGATAGACGATGAACGAATTCACCTCGCGCGAACCGTTCTTTACCTTAACCCATTCGCCGTGACGCGGGGATTTCTCCAATCTCTCTTTAGCCCAATCCTGAGCCATGGCTGCACAGGACAAAAATGTTGCCATCGTGATAATAAAAATCTTTTTCATAGAACTCCCGTATTGAATTTGCTGAATGCTGTTTGAACCTCCATAACCAAAGCCGAGGAACCGCGCAAGGCCAATCTGAACACAGTCTGCGGAAGACGATTGGTTTTGACGCTCTGCGCGCGCATTGCTACAACTCCGGCCGCTTATGAAGAACACCGCCACCAAACCCTGCTATCGGCGCATCCTGCTCAAATTGAGCGGCGAAGCCCTGGGTGGAGAAAGTGGTGCTGGGATCTCTCCGGAAGCGGTGCAGGACATGGCCATGCAGGTCCGCGAAGTACGGGAGCTGGGCGTGCAAGTGGTGATTGTAATTGGGGGTGGAAATATCTTTCGCGGCGTGGCTGGCAGCGAGCGCGGGATCGAGCGCGCCACGGCGGATTACATGGGGATGCTGGCGACGGTCATCAATTCGCTGGCCTTGCAAGATGCGCTCGAAAAGCTCGGTGTAGCCACGCGCGTGCAGAGTGCCATTACGATGCACCAGGTTGCCGAAGCGTTTATTCGACGGCGCGCGGTGCGGCATTTGGAAAAGGGGCGAGTGGTAATTTTTGGAGGTGGCACGGGTAATCCGTTTTTCTCGACAGACACGGCCGCCGCGTTGCGCGCGAATGAAATTGGAGCGGAAGTGATTTTGAAAGCGACGAAAGTGGATGGAATTTACGACAGTGACCCGAAGAAAAATCCGAAGGCGAAACGCTTTGCGCAGATCAGTTATTTGGATGCACTGCAAAAGCAGCTTAAGGTCATGGATTCGACCGCTTTTTCATTGTGCATGGATAATAAGATGCCGATCATTGTGTTCGATCTGTTTCGGCCCCACAACTTGCGACGCGTGGTAATGGGCGAACGCGTGGGGACGATTGTAACGGGATAAATCGCATCGCATCCGGTGTAGGCCGTGTCCTTTCCTCAAAGCTGATCGACAGCAATCACGCGCAGAATTTCTTCCAACGTAGTTTGTCCTGAGATGACTCGTTTTAAGCCATTGTCCCACATGCGTTGCATGCCTTGTTGCACAGCGACTTCGTGCAACGCGCGAGTCGGAAGTTTTTTGAGCACGGCATCGCGAAAAACTTCGTCCGCGACCAGGAGTTCGGTAACGGCGGTGCGGCCTTTAAAGCCAGTGTTCAAGCACTCGGCGCAGCCAGTACCGCGCTTGAATTCAAACGTGGAAAGCAATTCCTGCGGGACATAGCGCAACAATCCAGGTTCGGGCTGATACGTCTGAGTGCAGAAAGTGCAATTCTTGCGAATGAGGCGGATGCCGAGCACGGCGATGATGCTGGAGGCGAGCAGAAAGGGCTCGATGTCCATGTTAATCAAGCGCGCATAAACACCGGCGGCGATACCACTATGAATCGTGCTGATTACCAAGTGCCCGGTGAGACCTGCCTGGACGGCGATGGTGGCGGTTTCAGGGTCGCGAATTTCACCAACCATAATTACTTGCGGGTCCTGGCGCATGAGGGAACGGAGGGCCTTGGGATAGGTGAAATCCTGGCCAGGATTAATCTGGGCCTGGCTGATCATGGGCAGGTTGAACTCGACGGGATCTTCGACGGTGCTGATGCTGACAGCGGGGCCGTTGCGCTGCACAAGGTGATAAAGAGCGGAGTAAATTGCGGTGGTTTTGCCGGAGCCGGTTGGGCCGGTCAGGAGGAGCAAACCGCTGGGTTTGGCGAGCAGTTGTGTAAAGATTCGGTGCGTATCGTCATCAAAACCGAGGGTAGCCATGTCGAAACTGCGATTACTTGGATCGAAGAGGCGGATGACGATTTTCTCGCCGCGAGTGGTTGGGAAAACCGAGATGCGCAATTCGACACCGCCCATTTCCGCGCCGGTGGAGGCATGTCCCTCCTGCGGCAAACCAGTCTGGTAACTGATCAGGTTAGCCATGACTTTCAGGCGGCCAGATATTTTCTCCATTAGATCGAGGGGCAGATGCACGAGTTCGGTGAGAACGCCGTTCAGGCGGATGCGGACCGCGAGCGTGCTTTCCCAAGGCTCGATATGGATGTCGCTCGCGCCCGCCTGGATGGAATCGAGGATGATGCAGTTTACGAGGACGCCGGTTTCAATGTTGTTTTCGGCAGCCTCGGATTGCAGATATTGGATCGTGTGGTTCACGGACAGATGGCGTAACTATTTTTCGGATGGCTTGCGAGAAAATAAGCTGGGATGACACGAAGGGCGTGGCGGGCGAAAGAATGATATTCCTTTCAGCAAAGGACGAAATAGAAAAGTAGCCTTACTTAGCTGTGTTTAGTCTGATCCAGTTTTGAGGGGGATAGTGGATAGGTTTATGAGCAGGCATTAAAAGTAGGATTAGGATTAGGAACCGAGGATTAAGAGTAAGAGTAAGATTAAGATTAAGATTAAGATTAAGGAAGGGGAGGAAAAGAGGGCAAAAATCGCTATTTTGGGCCTCTTTTAAGAGGCTATCCGGACAAGTACGAATCGGCCCGTTTTTGGACGTGATCGTGAGGGACAAAAACCGTTATGAGTTGCACCAATACGACCAGGAGGCGTTTTGAGTCAGGCTGGCATCAGGCGGGTCGCGTCTGGCAGG
>DASWRJ010000012.1:0-5486 GCA_036403255.1 Verrucomicrobiia bacterium | reverse complement strand
AGTGAGCATGTTCAACGAAGCCAGCAATTGACTTTCAGCCACATAACCAGCGGCGGTTTTAACCAGCTTGGTGCGATATAATTTACCACGCGAATAACCCGAGACGAACGCGTCGCCAGCCCAAAAATTGGGACCAAAGATCTCGCCCGCCTTAATAGAATTAAAGTTTAAACCGCAGGTGGATTGATGCTGGGGCGCATAATCTAACGTGCTCGGTTCATCGATTACATTGGGCAGATATTTCGGATGGCGAGGCGGGAAACCATAATGCCGGCCCGGCTCAATATGCAAAAGTTCATCAAATGGGTTGCCATTAGCCAGCCAGGTGGCGCCTTCCTGATCCGTGGAGAAGAGATCCCCGCGCGAGTTAAATGCCATCGCGACCGGAAACCTTATGCCCGTGCAGAGAATTTCCCGGTGTTTGAAATCCGGTGAAACTTTCAAGATCGTCCCGCGCTCGCTTTGCAAATTGTAACGCGCAGCCCCGCCACCGTTCTCAACCAAATATGGGTTCGTGAAATTGGCTGCGCCCAGCCCGAAATAAACATTTCCCGCGCTGTCAATCGCAGCGCCTAGCGCGTCCACTCCGTGCGACAATTCGTGCCAGCCTTCGGCCACGACGATCTCGCGATCGGCACGGTCATCGCCGTTCGTATCGACAAGGAGCGCAAGCTTGCCCTTGGCCGCCACGAACACGCCTTGTCCGAGGGCGTATCCCGGAGGTGTCAGCGCCATTCCGATCGGCGCTCTCAATGAATTGGTCTGCCAGAACGGCTCAACTTTGTCTTCCACCCCATCGCCGTCTGTGTCGCTTAATAGAAATATATTTCCATCATAACCAAGCGTCACTAGTTTTCCGTCCGGTCGATATTTGACACAATTAATGTTTTTGAGATGCACGGGCAGTTCACGCACGGCGAATCCAGGGACAAACATTTGCACAGCAGGCGGTGAATGAACTGGTATGAGCGGATTGAACCCGCCCGCGCCGCCGCCCTGGCGCAACGATTTGTATTTTTCGGACAGATAAGCGGCGATTTGATTTCGCGCTGGTTCGTCCAAGGCTCTATCGTAGAGCAAAACTTCCGCAACGCTGCCGTCCAAAAAGCCCTGCACGTATGGTAAATCCGCCGTGTTGGAATAAATGCGGGCGCCGATAACCAATTCGTCTGCTGCCAGCGAAACTGAAGCGCGCTCGCGGCTCTCCTGGGCCTGGTTATCCAACCAAAGGTTTATCGAAGATGTCGATGCATTCGGATTTTGGGTAGCTTTGTCAACACTCAAAGCTTTTGGGCCGACTTCAATCGCAAGCACATGAAACTCACCGAACCCAACTCCTGTGCGCATCAGACTCCTCGCGCCGACCGCACCGGCTGCCTCAATGTTCAAATTATTGAAGATGGAACTGCCGCTCACTCCAAGATCGATGTTTAGCCCGCGCACATAATCGTTCTGAGATTTTTCAGCACAGCCGAAAAGTCCGCGAAAGCCCCCGGGATTCGAGCGCGGCGCGGCCACGATAAAGACGGTGCAGTTTGTGAAGCGCATCTGTTGCGCAGTCGCAACTAGAAAATCATCTTTGCCGTCGAATGATATCCAAGCTACACCGCCACCCATGCGAAATTGCGGCATCGATTCGCGCACAATCTGGGAGACGTCTCGCCGATGACCTGAGGCATCGAGCCAATGATCGATCGCCATGCCATCCGCCAGGGGGCGCAAGGCCCGCTGCTGGCGGGCGGAAATTTGGCGCGATGCATCCAGCCACAGTTCAAGCCCATTGGTCGCAACGAGGCGGGTGTCCGCCCATGCTTCAACGGCGCGTGCGGGAAACGCCGTCCCCAGCCCAAGCAAGGCCGAAATAAGATAAAAAAGTTCTTTGGCTCTCATGGATTTATCGGAATCTTGCAGGGGCTATAACGGAGTTCAACTCCAGACTCTTCAAAATTATTAAGTTTGGCAACTGCGCATTGTATTCGCGACGCCTCTTCATGGCCATAGTCAGGGAACTAAGTTCATGCCAATGCATTGCCCCGAGCTTGTCCAAATGCCATACTCCGCGCAGATGATTTTTAAGCATATTGTCGAAATTGCGCAGGCGTTTGCTTGCGTCAATCGAGTTGCGCTGACCGTCCTGTTCGCGTCTTGCGTTGCGCCAAGCTTTGCCGACGCGGCAGAAATCATTCGGGTTGGGGCAGGGAGCTACACGACAACCCTTCCGGCAGGGGCCAAAACTCCGCCCGAAAAAATTTATCGCACGGAAAACGCGCGCGCCAAAATGCCTTCGAATGATTGGTGGAGTTCACTGGCCTGGACCTCGAATCACTTTGCACACTTCCCGCATCCACTGGCGATGCGAGTGGAACCGAGCGGACTGCGCATCTTTTTTCCAAATCATATCACGGCCAACAAAGCTGGAATATTTGGCGCGATGGCGAGTGGCACGAATGATTTTATTCTCGGGCACAGCGATGAATCTCATTTTTCCGAGACCCTGGTGGACGGCTGGAGCGATTGGTTTGTCGCTTTGCGCTTTGGCTCCGCGGGAAAAACGCTTCGCGTCAGCTACGGCCATGGCTCGCCGTTTGTTTATGCCCTCTACGAGGGGGGCAGCCCGAAATTATATTTTCCGCAGCCGCCGAAAATCTGGTCAGGCGATGCCTCGACCGCAGTCCTCGGCCTCACAGTGAATGAAAAATCTTATGCGCTATTCGGAGCCACTGGATCCCACTGGACGGGCTTTGGAAGCGCGACTCTGCAAAATGCATCGGCCGGCAAAGCTTACTTTTCCATTGCGCTGCTGCCCGACAATCGAGCGGAGACTCTCGCGTTTTTTAAGCAATATGCCTACTCGCATGTGGCTGATACCAGAGTCGCGTGGACCTACCAGCTGCAAGGGAGTCTCGTCACTACTAAATTCACTTTCACAACCCGCGCCTATGAAGGGGGTGCGGCCGGAACGATTTTCGCCCTTTACCCGCACCAATGGCACAACACCAAATCGCCCTTATTGCCTTACGAATTTCCCTCGATTCGCGGGCCCATGAAAGTTGGACAGGGCGCCGAATTTAGCACCGAAATGATTTTCCCCGGCGTGCTGCCAGCCTTGCCTGACGCCGGTGGATTAAATACCGAGCGCGCGATTGAAGCACTCCGGACCGATTTCGCCAAACCCGTCACTGGTATTCACGACACCTATTGGTCCGGTAAAGTGCTTGGGAAACTGGCCGCCGCACTGCCGATTGCGGATCAATATAAAATCGACGCATCGGATTTGCGAACCCGCCTAAGTTCCATGCTTGAGAACTGGCTGTCCGCCGACAAATCGGCAGCGAACAATCGCTCCGGCCTTTTTTACTATGATACCAACTGGGGCACGCTCATCGGTTATCCAGCCAGTTACGGCAGCGATACTGAATTGAACGATCATCATTTTCATTACGGCTACTTCATCAAAGGCGCAGCCGAGCTCGCCCGAGTGGATCCTGAATGGGCCGCCAAATGGGGCGGAATGATCGAGTTGCTCATCCGCGACATCGCCAGCCCAAGCCATGAGGACGCGCTTTTCCCATTTCTGCGCGCGCTCGATCCTTATGCGGGTCATTCCTGGGCCAGTGGCCATGCGCGCTTTCACGACGGCAATAATAACGAGTCCTCCTCCGAAGCCATGAACGCCTGGGCTGGGATCATTCTCTGGGGTGAAGCGACCGGCAACAAACCGCTGCGCGACCTCGGCATCTGGCTCTTTACAACGGAGATGAATGCCATCAACGAATATTGGTTCGACGCGCAGCGCCGCAATTTCCCGCCGAGCTATCCCGCTTCGGTGATGACGATGGTTTGGGGCGGCAAAGGCGCAAATGCGACCTGGTTCTCGGCCAATCCAGAAGCGGTGCATGGCATTAACTTTTTGCCGATGCACGGCGGCTCGCTTTATCTTGGCTTATTTCCGGATTATTGCGCGCGCAATTACCAGGCGCTCGAAGCTGAAAATAAAGGGACAAACTGGGATGCATGGGCTGACATCATTTATATGTATCGCGCGCTTTCCAACCCCGACGATGCCATAGCTCAATTCGAGGCGAGTGCAGGCAAATATCCGAGTGAAGGCGGCAACTCGCGACTCAACACGATGCATTGGATTTACAATCTAAAGCAGCTCGGGCATGTGGACCGCACAGTAACCGCGGACACGCCACTATATGCGGTATTCCGCTCTGGCGATAAACGATCGTATGTCGCTTATTCCATGCGGTCCGAACCGCAGACGGTGACTTTTTCGGATGGTTTTAAATTACAAACAAGCGGCAAAGGACTCGTCAAAGGCGCGCGTCAAATGGCGCGCTGAGCAACCCCACCTCAATTCATTTTATCTTCGTATTTTCCGGCCCTTGCCAGACTGTTGCTTTGGGCCCGATGCAGCAGCGCCTTTTGCGCAGCGGCAACATTCTCCTTCTTTCCATGCCAGGTTTTCATGGCCGCATCCTGCAGCGCGCGTCCGTAAGAAAAGCTGAGTTGCCAGGGCAGGGGACCCTTGCGATTCATCGCGTTTAGATGCCGCGTGGCGAGCACGTCGCTCTGTCCGCCCGAGAGAAACGCAATCCCGGGCACCGCCGCCGGTACCGTGCGCTTCAATGTTCGCAAAGTTGCGTCGGCTACTTCTTCGACGCTGGCTTGTTGCGGGCAATCTTCGCCGGGCACGACCATGTTCGGCTTGAGAATCATCCCTTCAAGTGCGACCCGCAACCGCCGCAATTCGCGAAACACCACCGAGAGCATCGTCTCAGTCACTTCTTCGCAGCGCCCTATGGTATGCTCGCCATCCATGAGCACCTCCGGCTCGACAATTGGCACCAGTCCGCATTCCTGGGCAATGGCGGCGTAGCGTGCCAGGGCGTGGGCATTCGCTGCCATGCAGCCGCGCGTTGGAAAACCGTTTCCAATTCTTATCACCGCGCGCCATTTCGCGAATCGCGCCCCCATTTTTTTGTACTCCTCAAATCGCTCGCGCAGGCCATCGAGGCCCTCGGTAATTGTTTCATTCGGAAAAAAAGGCAGCGGTTTGGTCCCTTTATCCACTTTAATTCCTGGAATAATTCCCTGTGCGCGCAGAAATTCCGGAAAGGCCACGCCACTCGCGCTTTTCTGGCGCAATGTCTCATCAAATAGAATAACGCCGCTGATAAATTCGCCCAGCTTCGCCGTGCTAAATAGAGTTTCGCGGTAATCGCGCCGATTTGTTTCACTTTGTTCAATCCCGAGGCCCTGAAAGCGTTTCCCGATTGTGCCGAGACTTTCGTCCGCAGCCAAAATGCCTTTGCCGCTCGCAACCAATTCCCGGGCCGTAGCCTCCAATGCTTTGTCATTCATAAGTCCAGAGTAGATTAATCGTGAAGAGAGGCAACCTGAACAAAGCGGAAAATTTCGCGATTACCAAAAGAAAAACCGGGAATTCCTTCAGATAAGGGGACAACCCCATTGTTGGA
>DASWRJ010000011.1:0-4787 GCA_036403255.1 Verrucomicrobiia bacterium | reverse complement strand
CCACAACCGCCGGAACGCCTACCGAACCGTTAGTTGAATTCGCGGTGTCGATCACTGGCGCGATGGTCGTACCTCTTCCTGCAGCGAAACCATTCTTTGAGATGGAAAGCAGATAATCTCCCGAAGCCGCGGTTAATAATGCATTCGGACTTATGCTCACCCGCACGTAATACGTCCCTTCTGATGGTGCTCGAAATACCAATGCTTCCCCCGGTGAATACGGAGTGGTCGCTCCCAGGCCGTTGCCCACGTTGGTGGAAGAAATTGGCGATTGCGAAGGCATGTTATCGACCGTGATGATCACGCTTCCCTGCGAATCAAGCAATTCAAGCCGCGCATCAATCGGTGTTTTGTTCCGTAAAGGATCGCCGTCGAGGCTTACGAAAATCAAGTCTCCCTCGTTATCAGCCTGGAACGAAAATACATCCACATCCATTGAAGGCCCATTTGAGGGGCTCAAGGTGCCGTAAAAATAATTGAGCGGAGAATCATTCGCTGCGGCAATCGTATCATTCGGTTCCACCTCGACAGTTGCACTCGCCAGAGGTGGCTGCACTACGGCATATAGTTTGTAAGGATCGTTGGCGCTTGATGAATTAACGCGCAAATAGGCGGGCCCTCCGGGTAGAATGGTCCCGGCCACATTGGGTGACAAATCGCCAAATAGAAAATCGTTGCTGTCACTGTCAAATTGCAAGACCGTGGTGTCGGTGGCCGCTCGCAAGCTAAAATCGGTATGTCGAGCGGCGCTGCCATCAATCATGGCAAAGAGCCGCGAACCCGGGGGACAATTGCCAAGCGTATAAAAGTCTATGTCGCCGCCCGCCGTAATCGCGCCGGTCACGGGTACAGCCAATGAATTTGCGGCCGCCTGAGTGTCGTTCGTCTCCTTCTCCAAAAAGCACCTGGTCACTTCGATCGTGAATGTGCTGCCTAGGCTGGGAACATTTTCATCCACGAAAACATATACCGTCTGACCATTTGTCATTGGCAATCCATAAACTTCTTCGGCGCTGCTCACGTCATTCCTATGCGCCGCAGCAAGGCAATTACCGACGGTGATTGGTCCGGTTCCCGAAGCCGCCGGGCAACTTCCTGTCACATAAACCACCAAATTGCTCTGCTCGGAAAAATTGCGAACGTTGAAAGAATAATTGGCCGTGTCCGGCGCGGTAAAAGAATAGACCACATCCGGTCCTGCGGCTATCGAAGGGGCTTGCCCGGCCAAACAGAGCGAATTCGTCGGCAATTGATAATCATTTTTCGCCCCAATGGTGCTGGCGCTGCTGCCGCTGACTGGAATATTCAAATTCAAGGGCACAGCCGACGCGCACGCATCATTGGCGGGTGGCGTGGCTTTGCTAACCCTTAGTTGAAGCCAGCTATTCCCTACGGGCGGCGTGGAGTTGTCGTACTGCCACACGACAATCAAGTAAGTAGTATTCGAAGCGAGTTGCGTCGTAATTGCCGCCTGGTGAAAGCCCGGTCCGCATGACTCATCGGCGCAGCCGCGTGTGACGCTCGAATTCGGCAACTGGACAAACGGCCCGCTGCAACCTCCGGCTGACGTATAAACTCCCATGAAGTTATCATTCATGGTCGTGTCAGTTGGCGCATCGCGGCATGTGGAGAGGGTGTAAAAGGCAGTTTCTGCCGGATGAAAACTGTACCACACACTTCGGCTGGGGATCGTGAGACCAATATCAATGCAACTTGGTATGGGCGGATCACCAGCCGTGGAAGCATCTCGGATGTCCGTTACGGTCGTTCTATATGGGAATGGACCGTTCGCAGGAATGATTTCGGCATTGAAGCACTGATCATTCACCGGCGGTGCGGCCTGCGAAGAGAAAAAGAAAGCGCTCAATCCTGCGCAAACGAGGAGAAAAAAGACTCGCTCGCGCAAATAATTCGGAACCGCCCCAACCCGATCCAAAACTATCTGGATTGACCACTTCAGGCGGTCAGACACTTCATGCATAATCGCATTTTGCTCGCACTTCGACCCCGCGCTGCGCCGTTCAAAAGCACTGATCCACTGCTTTCCGGCCACTCTTACAGTGCATGACGACTGCATGCGCCAGAACGGCAGCTCGCCTGGGCCTAAACTATCAGTGCCAGATGGGTTACAGCAGTAACTTCAGGTGGCGTTTGGATAGCAACCTTATATGTAAAACCCAAGCTTCTGTCAAAGATAACCTTCGGCAATGTGTTTCGAAAGTTTATCAAAAATTGAAATTTGTTTCAAATTTGGCATTCCAGACCAGCAGTCCGGCGGTTCATCAGCACGATTGACCTTGAGAAGCGGCCTGCTTTGCCCGATACTTTTTCATATGGCTGAGGGCGAGAGCGCCCGAACCTGGCTCTTTGATGAATTTTGGCGGTTTTAAACCCTGCCATGTTCGTGATTAGAAACAAAGTCCTTGAACCGTAATTAGAACATAAAGGAACCAAAAACTGCGATTGCGGCCGACAGGCCTTTATTGGAAGTCGAAAGCAATCGAGCCGGTTCCACCTGTCTCCAGGTCGTTCAAAGGAACTGTTACACACGGCATTACGGTGGGGTTTTTCTTTTCAGATCCATGCGCTGACTACTGTGAAAAAATCTGTCATGCCTCAAGATTCTCTTTTTTCGGCTGCCGAGGCGCCGCAGCATACGCCGCCTGCCGAAGAAGCTTTGCGGCATCAGCCACTCGCCGCCCGGATGCGCCCGCGGACGCTTGCCGAATATGTTGGGCAAAGCCATTTGCTCGGCCCCGGCCAACTCCTTCGCCGCGCCATAGAATCCGACCGCATTCAATCACTCATTTTCTTTGGGCCACCCGGAACCGGCAAAACATCTCTCGCCCAGATCATTGCCAATCAAACCCGGAGCCGTTTTGAACGTCTCAGCGGAGTTGAATCCAATGTCGCCGATATGCGCCGCGTCCTTAGTAGCGCCGCCAATCGCCTGGCCAACACTGGCCAATCCACTCTTCTTTTCATTGATGAAATCCATCGCTTTAACAAAGCCCAACAGGACGTTCTCCTGCCCGATGTTGAAAGCGGCACCGTCCGACTGGTGGGCGCGACTACTCATAAGCCCTTTTTCTTCGTCAACGCGCCTCTCGTTTCGCGCTCTCAGATTTTCGAGCTCAACCCACTCTCCGAGGACGAACTGCTGGACCTGATGCGCCGTGCCCTGGCTGACCCCGAACGCGGCCTTGGCCATCTTCATATTGAAGCCACGCCAGAAGCCTTGCGTCATCTTGCCACGATTGCCGATGGTGACGCCCGTAAGGCGCTGAACGCCCTTGAAATAGCCGTTCTCACTACGACTCCCTCGGATGACGGCGTCATCCACATCGACCTCGCCGCCGCTGAGCAAAGCATCCAGCGCAAAGCGATTGTTTACGACGCCGATGAAGATTCGCATTACGATACCATCTCGGCCTTCATCAAGTCCATGCGTGGCAGCGATCCCGATGCCGCTCTTTATTGGTTGGCGAAAATGATCCAGGCAGGCGAGGACCCGCGTTTCATCACGCGGCGTATAATGATCTGCGCGGCTGAGGATGTAGGTCTCGCGGATCCTATGGCCTTGGTCCTTGCGAATGCCGCCCATCAAGCGGCCGAATTCGTCGGCTGGCCCGAGGCGCGTATTCCCATTGCCGAAGCCACCATTTATATTGCCACGGCTAATAAAAGTAATAGTGCTATCCTCGCCATCGACAAAGCCCTCGAAGATGTCCGCTCTCGCCCTACCCTCGCGGTGCCGCAGCACCTTCGGGATACGCATTACAAGGGTGCGGAACGCCTCGGCCACGGCAAAGAGTACCAATATTCTCACGACTTCCCCGGCCATTTCGTGCCGCAGGAATATCTCACCGAAGCACGGCGCTTCTATGAACCGAGCGAGGAGGGCGTCGAAAGAAAAATCAAAGAGCGCCTCGATAAATGGCGTGCAGCAATGGATGAGGCCCGCCGCAACCCTAAAAAATGAGCGAAGGCTTTCCAGCGGTCAAAGAAACAATGCGCCGCCGGCTCCGCGGCGAGAATTCCAGCCATTCCGCCGAGGAAAAGGTCTTTGCCTCCTCCCAAATTTGCTCCATTATCCGCGCCCAGCCACTCTGGCAGAATGCCAAATCGCTCCTCCTTTATCATCCCCTGCCCGGCGAACCGGATATTTTACCGCTCCTAAATGAAGCCCTTTCGGCCGGAAAATCCGTTTGCCTCCCCAGATCATCCGACGGCCCCGATCCTTACGTTCTTTGCCGGATCGAGCATTCTGGCACGCAGCTTGCCCCTGGTAAGTTTGGCATTCTCGAACCAAAAGATGACTGTCCCTCATATACCGGAAAGAGTCTGGACTTGCTCCTTGTCCCTGGGTTAGGATTTTCCCTTACAGGGCAAAGATTGGGCCGGGGCAAGGGATTCTATGATCGGCTCCTTCGGGGTGTGCAGGGCGCCAAATGCGGCGTGGCATTTGATTGGCAGATTCTGGCCGGCATCCCGGCTGAAACACATGATATGTTCGTTGAGTATATTGTGACGCCGGCGGGCTGGCGCGAAGTTTCCAGTTCGCCTCGTGTGTGACATGAGTGTTTTGCAAAATTCGCTCCTCATTGGGGCCGCCTGCTTTGCTGGCGGCTGTTTAGCCGGTTATTGGCTGCTTCGCTGGAAGGAACGCAACCTCCGCGAAGCCCTCAAGCTCAAAGAGCAAACCATCCTCGAAACCGTCCAACGCCAGGCCGAAACCGTTCTGCGTGAGGCCCGAGTCCAAGCTAATGAAGAAGCGCTCAAGCTGC
>DASWRJ010000010.1:0-3776 GCA_036403255.1 Verrucomicrobiia bacterium | reverse complement strand
AAGCTTCCAGCCAAATCGATCAATCCAGCAATGAAGTCCCGAGCGCGGCGGCGGACCAATGCATCCGGATCGGTCAGCCTGAGTTTGTGCACCACCCAACCCGCGCCTGTGCCCAGCGCAGCCAATTGAACGTGATGCTGCTCGAGAAGCTTGCGCAATTGTTTCGCATCGATCGCCTCAGCGGACGGAGCAAATATCTCGACGGCATCAAATCCAAGCTCCGCTGCCTGGCGAATGCCGCCAGCCAGATCATCCCAGAACACAAAGGGACCGCCTCGCGCTTCGAGCACCAGTGAAATTGTGACGGCGGACTTAATCATCAACGGGCATCAGGTTGCGAAGCACAAGCGCGTCTGTAAATCCGAAATTGCTCCTATTTGTCTGGCAACGCTGCTTCAAGCCCGAGGATGGCGAAGCATGTGGTTTCGACGTTCGCCTGGCCCATTCTGTGCCCCGCAAAATCATAATCAGTGATCCAGCCGCCCGCGTCGTTTTGCATGGCCATCAGTCGCTCCAGCAGTTCGCGCGGCGTGTTCACCGGCGGAGACACGCGTCGGGCCGCGATCAAAGCCAGTCCCAGTTTATACGTCGCGTAGTGCTTGTCGTGTTTGGCGGCTGCATCCAGAAATCCCTGGCCATCCCACATTTTCCAGGCAGCGTCCCAATGCGCATGCGCCAGGGCATTATTGGTTTCGGCCAGGCTCGCCAGGAGCAACAAATCGGCGTACTTCTCCCAGTCTGCAACAATTTTGCTGGTGACCTTTTCGGTGCGAATGATCTTGTTCCCCGCGCGGCGCAGTTCCACCAATGCATACTGCCTGAAGGGCAAAGGATTCTTCGCTTCACCAAAAAGGATTTCAATTTTTCCTGATTTACTAATTCCTTCACGATCCATGGCCGCTTTGATTTGCTCGCTCAAGGCAGGATGGCTGCGGGCCAGAACTTTTGCGGCCAGGTAATTATCGTGAAACAGCCAATAGACTTTTGCATCGCGATATTCCGGCAGCAGATGAAGTTCGGGATCATAAGATGCTGCGAGAAAAGAGCGGCCATCCTGAATTGCCTTAGGGGGATCGGCTGCCCGCGCTCCCTTCAGCGGCAAAGCAAAGAAGGCCAAAATCATTCCGTAATGTGCCAAATTATGTTTTAAAGGTGTGCTCAAGAGGCACGAACCTATTTTACCGCCAAGCCCCGCGCAAATCATTAGAGCAGCGCTGCCACGATGGTAATAAACGTGAGGCCGGGGTTCCGGCCACTATACAGCCAGACTCGCCGCGTAAATCATCGACAGCCTACTTCAGCATAGGTATAGAAGTTGTCCATGAAACCTGACCTGTTGAACTCTTCTCGCGTTTTTGTGAATTTTCTTTTACTCTACCTCATGCTGCTTTCCGGCTCTATCTCCGCGTTTGCACGCGATTGCCGCGTTTATATCGGAACTTACACTGACAAGCTCAGCAAAGGAATTTACACCTGCGCGTTGAACCTTGAATCAGGAGAGCTAAGCCCGCCCGTGCTCGCGGCCGAGGTGAAAAGCCCCAGCTTTGTCGCGATTCATCCAAACAAAAAGTTCCTCTACGCCATTAGCGAGGTCGATAATTTTCAGGGCAAAAAGGCGGGCGCCGTCAGCGCGTTTGCCATCGATCCAATTTCCGGGAAGCTCTCCTTCCTCAACGAACAAACCTCCGGCGGGCCCGGGCCCTGCTACGTTACCGTGGATCGCGCCGGTAAGGTCGTGCTCGCGGCGAATTACGGCGGAGGCAGCATCGAATCCATTCCGATTACCAGTGACGGCAAGCTCGGCTCCCCCGGCACTTTCATTCAGCATGAGGGTAGCAGCGTCAATAAATCGCGCCAGGAAGCGCCACACGCGCATTCGATCAACGTGGATCTTGGCAACCACTTCGCCATCGCCGCAGATTTGGGTTTGGACAAATTGTTTGTTTATCGATTGAACACCTCGAAAGGCACGCTCAGTCCGAATGATCCGCCGTTTACTTCCGTGAAGCCCGGCTCCGGCCCGCGGCACTTTGCCTTCCATCCCTCTGGCAAATACGCCTATGTCATCAACGAAATGGCCTGCACCGTCATTGCCTTCAACTACGACGCCCGCCAAGGCATACTACGCGAAATCGAAACTGTCTCGACGGTGCCTGGTGAAGTAGAAAAGAATTTCAGCACCGCCGAGGTGAAGGTGCATCCGAGCGGCAAATTTCTTTATGGCTCCAATCGCGGGCACAACAGCATTGCCGTTTACAGAATTGACCAAAGCAATGGCAAGCTCACGCGTGTGCAAATCGAGCCGACGCAAGGCAAAACGCCGCGCAATTTCGGCATCGACCCGAGTGGCCATTGGCTTCTCGCAGCCAACCAGGACTCCGACAACGTCGTGCAATTCAAGATCGATCAGGAGAGCGGCAAGCTCACGCCCACCGGCAAAAGCTTCGAAGCCGGTAAGCCGGTCTGCATCAAATTTCTGATGCCATAATTTCCGGATTCGCTTGCGCCCAGTTGCGCAACAAACCCAAGCTACTGAACTTCGATAATGCGGAAAAACTTCTGCCCGGCGTTATCAATGCTGATCGATGTGGATGCGCTCTCCCCGGTGGACGTAATATCACCCGCCAGGTCCTGCCAACTGCCAGTGACCAGGTCACTCCTCCATTGGACGCGATAAGTCACTCCCGAAATCGCCGTCCAATTCAGTTGGAACGCGCCCGCGGCAACATTCGATGCGCTGACGGTCGGCTTGGGAACGACAATGATCGAGAACGTCTTTTGATCCGACAGAATTGGCGTTCCGTCATCCGAGACCGATACAATTACCGTATTTGTGCCGGGACTTGCTCCCGTGGAGTTCCACGTAAACGCGCCCGAATTCGGGTCAAGCGATGCCTCAAACGGCGCCGCGTTCAAGCTGTAAGTCAAATGCTGTGCCGGACTATCCGCATCGCTCGCAGTCAATGTCAGATGCAGCGTCGCACCCAGGTGAATGAATTGATTCGGCACTGCCGCGAGCACCGGCGCATGCAGGTTCCCCTGGCCGATATTTGTCGTTCCCGGCGTTGGCGTATTCATCGAGACAACCGGCCCGGCTACATTCCCATCCGGGAATCGGCCCTGGCTCACATCGCTGGTCTGCGCCCCAAAAGTAAGGATGTCCACCGGCACTCCGCCCGGACTATACATCGCGACGCGATCGCCGCTCTTGGCCAATTGAAAACTGCTGTGCAGCGCGCCACCCGCGTAATTCGTCCCGCCTGGCGTCGCATCGTTGTCCGCCCACACCAGCAAATACCCATGCGCAGGCAACAGCACGCCATTTGGCACTTTCCACTTTTTCGGAGTGGCGGGATCGTCGGTTAAATAATATCCGCTGAGATCGACCGGCCCGGTCCCGAAATTGTATAATTCGAACCAGTCATCGTAACGCCCTGTGGCCGGATCGACGAGTGTGCGCGTGTTGCTGGCCATCCATTCGTTGATCGCCACTGGCACGGGCGCGGGGTTATTGCTCGTCCCTGGACTTGCATAATAAAAAATCTGTCGATCGAAGAGCTGTCCATCCGGATAGGATCCAAAGCTCTGCCCAGCTTGCATATTCGAGTAACTCAGGTAATCCAATATCCGGCCATTCTGCGACAACACCACAGCCCCGTTGCTCGCGCCAATGTTGAAGCCGGCGTGCAGGACAGTGCCCGTATTATATTCAGGATGGTTATCCGCGAACACCACACGAAATTCGTTCGGTGCCAGGACGGTTCCAGTGGGAAACG
>DASWRJ010000009.1:0-3300 GCA_036403255.1 Verrucomicrobiia bacterium | reverse complement strand
CATCGGAGTGCGCCCAAACTCGCCGCCCCAAATGATCAAAGTATCGTCCAGCATTCCGCGCTGCTTCAAATCTTTCACCAGCGCGGCCGAGGCTTGATCGGTTTCCTTGCAGCGGGCGGGCAGGGCAGTCATAAGATCGTCCCCAGGATTGGTGCCGTGGCTGTCCCACCCCCAATGGAAGAGTTGCACGAACCGTGTGCCGCGCTCAAGCATCCGGCGCGCGAGCAGGCAATTGTTAGCAAATGACACCTTGCCCGACTCGACGCCATAAAGTTTTTTGATGCTTTCCGGCTCGCGCGAAACGTCCATCAGCTCAGGCACACTTGATTGCATGCGATACGCCAACTCGTATTGCGAAATGCGCGTCAGCGTTTCCGGATCACCTACCTCCTTGAGCTGCATCTCATTCAAATCGCGCAGCGCATCGAGTGATTGCCGGCGAATTTCCGAGCTCATTCCGGGAGGATTCGATACATAGAGCACCGGATCGCCTTGCGAACGGCATTGCACCCCCTGGTAAATTGTCGGCAAAAATCCGCTCCCCCAAAGCGATGAACCGCCATCCGGCGTTTTGCCGCCCGAAACGAGCACGACAAACCCCGGCAAGTTCTGGCTCTCGCTGCCCAACCCATACGTCAGCCATGCACCCATGCCAGGCCGGCCCTGGCGGGGAGAGCCGGTGAAAATAAATATTTGCGCTGGTGCGTGATTGAATTGTTCGGTGTGCATCGAGCGCACCAGACAAATATCGTCGGTCACGCTGCCGAGGTGTGGGAGAAGATTCGATAATTCCGTGCCGCACTTGCCAAAACGCTGAAAGCTGTGCGGCGACCCGAGCATTTTCGGCACGCCTTTGATAAATGCGAAGCGTTCCTTTTTGTATAGCGATTCCGGGCAAGGCTGGCCGTTTAGTTCTTTGAGCCTCGGCTTTGGATCAAACAAATCAAGGTGCGACGGCGACCCGGCCATGTGAATGTAAATCGCGCGCTTGGCCTTTGCGGGAAAATGCGGAGGCTTGGGCGCGAGCGGGTTGATCAACTCCGATGTTGGACCAGCAAACAGATCATTCTTGAAAAGCGAGGCAAGCGCCATGCCGCCTATGCCGACGGACATGCGGCCGAGGAACTGCCGGCGCGTCGCGCGTAAGAGGCTTTGCTGATTGAGTTCGTGCAAAAGCGGATTCATGTCTATCCCTTCGTAATCATCTCATCCAAATTCAACAACACATTCGCCACCACCGTCCAGGCGGCCAGCTCCGCAGCATTCGTACCCGTCGGCCACTTTCCACTGTCGCTCTCGACCATTTTTGCGGCAGCCTTAAAATCCGCTTCGTACTTGGCCAATTCTGTTTCATACAATTTTGCGAGTCGCGCAATTTCAAAATCTTTGGGCGCGCGCGCCAGGCAAATACGAAAGGCGAACGTTACCCGCTCGTTCACATCCGCTGCGGGCTGGCTCGGGATGCGGCGCGCCAGCGCCTGGGCTGCCTCCACAAAGACCGGATCATTTAAGATGTTCAGCGCCTGGAGCGGCGTATTCGAGCGGGATCGTCTCAGCACGCAATATTCGCGGCTTGGCGCATCGAAGGACGCCAGCATCGGATGCGGGGTAGTGCGACGCCAGAAAGTGTAGAGCCCGCGCCGATATTTATCTTCGCCCGGGCTGGTCTTCCATTGATCGCCGCTATAGACCACCTGCCATAGCCCTTCCGGCTGCGGCGGCATCACACTCGGCCCGCCAATTTTGTGGCTCAGCAACCCACTCACCGTCAGCGCCTGATCGCGAATCATTTCCGCTTCCAGACGCACGCGCGGTCCGCGGGCAAAAAGCCGGTTGTAAGGATCGCGGGCGATTAACTCCGGCGTCACCTTCGAACTCTGGCGGTAAGTCGCCGAAGTCACGATCAACTTGTGCATCGCTTTCATGTCCCACCCGACGCGCATGAACTCTGTCGCCAGCCAATCCAGCAGCTCGGGATGACTTGGCGGTTCGCCTTGTTTCCCGAATTCCTCGACCGTCTCGACGATGCCTTTGCCGAAATACTGTTCCCAAAACCGATTCACCATCACGCGAGCCGTGAGCGGATTATTTGTATCCACCAGCCAGCGCGCCAGGCCCAGGCGGTTGGCTGGCTGATTGGCGGGAAAGGCGTTGAACGCCGCCGGACTGCCAGGAGGCACTTCTTCCGCCAGGCTCAGATATGCGCCGCGCACATGCCGATAGGTTTTACGCGGCTTCTCCAGCTCAGCCATGACGCTCGTGATCGGAATAGCATCGAAAAATTCTTTCTCCCCCTTTTTAGCTAACGCCAGCGCCTCGCGTTCCTTTTCGATGAGCGGCTCAATCCCATAATAATAATCCTTGAGCCGCGTCTTCTGTTTTTCGTCACGTTTGCTTTGCGCTACCAGCAGAATTTTGCGCACGTCATCCGGCAAATTCTTTGGTGGCGCACCCAACCCGCTGGAGGTCGCCGCGAGACGAAACCGCTCCAGATTCGCCAATGGATATTTTTCGCTATGGCTCAGGGTAAACGTGATCGGCGTCTCCTGGCCGAGTTCAATTGGTTTGGTCAGCGCAAACCACGCGTAATGGCGTACCCGATTTTTTTGGTCGCTCGTGCCCACTGCCCAGCCATTTCCTTTGCCCGTCAAAATCGAATCAATCGGAAAATCCTTTTGGGAAAAATCCGCAACCGCCTTGCTGAAGCTTACGGGTTTAGCATTCTCTCCGTTTCCGATCATGGCCGCGAATTTCTTCAACACAAACCCGCCATTCGTGTCCCGGCCCAGTGTTTTTTCCGCGCCATTCTCCAGCACTTCCAGGCGGAACCCGGAAAGCTTTCCTGCCGGAAGTGAAACCGTGACGCTGTAAACGTCATTCGAAGCATTCTTCCCAGTAGCGTGAATGGATTTGCTTTCAGTTTTCGTCAACGTCGCCCCGCCTGCAGAAGTGAACTCCGTTGGATCAAGCACGGTCCAGTTCGTCAAAACATCAGTGGTCGTTTGCTCCCATTTCTGCAAATTGCGGGCCACCTCAGGCTTCGACAGCGCGGCATTGTAATTCTTCTCCGCCGTCTTCGCCGCCTCCTTCAGCCGCGCGAGTTTCGCTTCCTCGCCTGGCTTATATACTTTCATCGTTGGGCTTTCATCGTCCAGATCCGCATCTTTGGTGTTATTGAGGAACGCCATCAATTGATAATATTCCTTCGTGCTGATCGGATCATATTTGTGATTGTGGCATTGCGCGCAGCCAAACGTTGTCCCCATCCACACCGCCATGGTCGTATTCACGCGATCCACC
>DASWRJ010000008.1:0-6625 GCA_036403255.1 Verrucomicrobiia bacterium | reverse complement strand
TTAATCACAATATCCGCACGGTAAATCGTGTCGTTTTGCGCGAACGGAGTCGGCGGGAAGAGCGGGAAAAATTCCGTGCCACCTTCGGGCACTCGTCCCTGGCTAATCTCTTCATCCTGCGGGCCATAGCGAACCGCATCGAGAATCTCGCCATTCGGTGCGCGGAAATAGATTGTGTCGCCGGACGATTTGAGGCTAAAGCCAAGGCTCAATTCATCCAGGGCAAGGTAACTCCCCGCGCCAATTGTTGCGCCAGCAAACACAAACTTATTCGTGCTGGGACTATCGCTGAGGCTGCAGCCAGAAAGGTCAATTTCCCTCGCAGATTTATTATATAACTCCAGAAAATCGAATTCAGGCAATGACGAATTCGCCAGAAATTCGTTGATACAAACTCGGTGCAGAAGATTCGTAATGATAGGTTCAGGTCCGCCTGGCGAACCGCCATCCTGCTCGCTAATGTCCCAGGCTCGCCGGTCCGCGATTCCGTAGGAAGGCCGCGCCAGCACCAAGGAGCGCCCCTTGCCGTTTGCTAATTGCGGCCATAGAGCCTCGGCGCTGTAATTTACTTCCAACAACACCGCGCCCATCCTATTGCAGAGGCGGATCGTGCCGTGGTCATCCGGCAGATTACCAGAAAAGTTGAATGCGTTCGAAATGCCATAGACTGCCGCAATGCTTTTTGGTTTGTCTGCAATTACGACGTAGGCCCCTGGCGCCTTGATATAATTCGTTGGAAAGACAAATGATATATCTCCAGTAATGGAATAGCCGCCAATGTCTTCCGGGAAAGCACCCGCATTATAGATCTCGATAAAGTCCAGGTCCGAACCCAGGTATCCGCGAAAGAAATCCAGCGGCCGATACATGATTTCGGAAAAGACCAGCTCAGTCAGGCGCGTGGCCGGACCTGGTGATTCCACCATTCGGCCGTAAGAGTTTGTGGAGGGTGGGCTCGCTCTCAAGTCCACTGCCATTAATGTTAACAGCATCAGAACTGCAGCTGGACCCAACCGACTGCGAGCCATATCCAGTCCGCGGCAATATTTAAAACCGCGCCAAAGCGTGAAGCAGAACTTGCCTAAGAAGCACGGCCTCATGGCTCCTTCCTCACTCGAAAGAAGCCGCTCTGCTCTAATGGACCGGTGATCGCCTTTTCAAATCCATCTCCAGTGCAAGTTTGAACGTGTCTCCAATTGGCCGCTCCACCGATTGTGTCAACCTGCTCGATTGTATAGGTCGCATTATTTGTAGTGGCGAACGCCAGGACGAAGGAATTGGACAGCCCGCTCGTTTGCAGGAAAAAGATGCCCTGGGCAGGCGCATTTTGCGTCGATGGCGTCGCATTTACTGTAAACCAATCACCCCCTACTCCCAGCCGCGCGTAGGACAAATCAGTCGGCATCGCCCCGAACTGGACCCAATCGAGCAAGTATGGAGAATTATTGGTCGTCTGTGCTGAAAGGAGCAGCACGTCTCCGGAACTGCTCAGCCGAATCGGCGCATGCAATGGTCCTTGGCTCGGATTTCCATCGCAATATACAACTGTATGTTCTCCAGGACCCAAAATAGTTCCAGTCGGCCAGTAATAGCGGGAATTGTCTCCTAATCCATGCGAGAGGCCTACGCCATCCATCCGCACTGGCTGTGTTGAAGTGTTTCGTACCTCCACCCAGTCCGGATTTGCGCCTGATTCGTCCGTTATCCCGCTGAAATTTTTCGGGACGACTTCCGAAATCTCTATCGGTGGCCCGTTTGAGCTAAGGGCAAGCTGAAAGACATTCCCTGGTTGCCCCGGCCTGCCAAACACCGGCTCATCCGGCACCTGCACCACTTGCTGATCCAAATCGGTGACTTCGAAATAAAATTGGATTTCCGCCCCCCAGGGCAAGCTTGCCTCTAGATCTCCACCAAAAACATTGTCCGAGATGGCCCCGTCTCCGTGCTGCCCGTCGTCATATAATGACATTTGCTGCACTGGCGAATTCGGCTCGTCCAGTCTCTGGTAAAACATCGTCACGGCCGACACGCCCACCGCTGCGCTCGCCTGCGTAAAGAATCGAATCGATTTCCCCGGCTGGAGCGTTGCCGGGTCCACTCCGGAAAATGTCACCCCAGGCGAGACCAGTCCGCTCGCGAGGTTCGGTTTGCCGGGGCTTGGGAACGAACTAAACACGAAGGAGTGCAATCCATCCCGGTAACGGGCATAAGATATATTTTCGAGCTGAGCCGGATACTCGACCCGGTCCACCTCAACTCCCGCCTGGTTCAGCAATAGCAACGTCCCGCCATCGCCGGAGAGTTTAAAGCCAGTGTGATAAATCGTTCGCTTCGTCTCCGAGCAGTAGAGTAAAGTATATTTTCCAGGCGCGGCAAACGCCGTGGGCGGCAACGTGAAAACATTTGTCGTCGTGCCGCCCGATTTGTTGGTCTCTATCGAACAAAATTTCCATCCGTTCAATACGTAAGACGTATCCGCGCCATTATAAAGTTCCACCCAATCTTCCGTATGATCATTGTCTGTTTCGACGGGCAGGGACGTGTTGATGGCTAAAAATTCATTGATTGTCAGGCTATGCTTTCTCTCACGTTGACCAGCCAAATTCAATGGTGGCGTCGAAGCCGGCGCGTGGCTGCTTAATGCTGTCCAAAGAATGCGCCCTGTCCCAATCAAATCCGGCTTGCCATCACCATCCAGGTCCCCTGTCGCTAGAAATTTGCTGGCTGGCGCATCCATCGACAGCACAAACGCGTAGCTGCCATCCTCCTTCGGCGTGAAAACCGATAAGCAGTCCAGATCGCGGCACGAGACGATGCACTCCTTCTTCCCGTCCCCGTCCATGTCCGCAATGAGCACATCCGACACCGGATGCAGCAGGGTGGAAATCTCCTGCGGTGGGTATCCAAAGCCAAGTCCCGGCAATCCGTGATAGACCCAGACTCCTTGTCCGCTTCCCATAATTATATCCAAGTCTCCATCTCCATTCTGATCGGTCAGGATCGCGTTGCTGACCGGAAATGAGTTGTTCGGCGGGCTTTCGATCGTCTGAATCGTCAGCGAAAGCGCCGTCAATAAATCCCCTCGGTTCTCGATCACCGAGATTCTGCCGTTGCCCCCTATCACAGCCAAATCGATGTCCCCATCTTTATCAAAATCGCCCGCAAGCATGACTCGCGCTTGATCGTCAAAGGGGTGTGCGTGTGTGAACGTCAATGTCCCGTCACCATGGCCTTTGTAAAAAAGAATTCGTCCATCCAGAAATCCTGCGGCCAGATCGATATTGCCATCCCCATCGAAATCCGCCGGCACCAGCGCGAAGAGCCTCCCATCTGTCCCCGGCGGCAATTCAATCCGCTGCTCGGGTCCAAAAGTCCCGTTCGCATTTCCAAGCCGCACCGAAACGGAGCCCCGCTCGACACTGATCGTGCCCAGATTCGCCGTGATCTGATCGCGAATGCCATCATTGTTGATATCCGCAAAAACCTGCGCGACCGGCACATTTCCCACAGCGTAATACACCGGCGCCTGAAGCGTGCCGTCAGGGTTTGAGAGGCGCACACTGAAATCTCCTGAAGAGCGGTGCAGTTGAATGACATCGTCCCTTCCGTCCCCGTTGAAATCATAAACAGCCAGCCCAACCACGTTCCCATCCACCAAATAAAGGTGATTGACTCCTCGATATCCGACCTCCCCGGGATAGGCCAGCAGCACACTTAAATCGTAGGAATTGCGATTCATCACGACCAGATCGGGATACGCGTCTTCATCGAAATTGCGGGCCACCAATTCCCTCGGGCTCGACCCTACCGGACGCTCCGAAGCCAGCCTGAAAACGCCGTTACTGTTGATAAACGTCAGCACCGTATCCAGATCACGCTGCACAACAACAAGGTCATTCCAGCCGTCGTTGTTCAGGTCCACGATTTCCACCGCTCGCGGACCATTCGGAATGTCCAGCCTCTGAGCGACTACGCTCGCGAAATATGGCGGCGCGGCAATTCCCGCGCGTATCTCCAAATGTCCCTCATCTCGCTCCACCACCACCATGTCCTGCACTGCGCTGGAAGAAGGGTTAAACAGCCGACCCACCGCCAGCCCGTGCGCCACAAATCGATTTGTAAAACTGGCACTGATCTCCAGGACCCCGTTGCTGTTTGCGGCGAGCATCCAGACTCGATTCGTTTGCGCGTGCGTCGCCAGTAAAAATGTTTTCGTTTCCCCGGCCGGTTGGAATTGTGCCATCGAGTAATATGGCTTTGGAAATTTCGTCGAGACGCCGTAAGAAAAATTCAGCTCCTGAAAATTCGTGACAGTCGCGAATGTTCCATTGCCCAGGTTGCGCAACTGCCTCAAACCCACATTTGGCCCTGCTGCCGCCAAATCCACATACCCGTCGCGATCGAAGTCAATCGCCGCCAGCGCGCGCACTCCGAGCCAGGCCGGGATTTCCACCGGCGCCGCAAAAACTCGCCCGCCCAAATTTCGGAATACAAAAATGCTCCCTCGAAAAGGTGCCGCCACTGCAATGTCCACCAGACGGTCTCCTGTTAATTCCGCGCAGACAATTCCGCGTAATGAACCTCCAGCCGTGCGCAGATACTGCGGCGCATTAAATCGTCCGTGCCCGGCCCCAAAATAGACCGTCACGGATCCATCGGTGTTGCTCACCGCCAGGTCCTCTTTTCCGTCACCATCAAAGTCAGCCGCTCCGATCGATTTTGGCCCGTCTGTCGAAGACCCTTGCAATGGATCCCCAACGGGCACTTGGTAAATCAGCGATTGCAGATTCGAAAACACCTGCGCCTCACTCGACCTGACCAATACAAAGACATGCCCTGCGGCAAGCACTAGTGCTAAGCCGATGGATTGCACCAAGGCACGGACTGTATTCATGGGAAGGGCTACTAAGTTTAATTTAGCTGGTTCTTTGCATAAAAATCGAGTCTGAAATATGCCTGGCCTCAAACTGACGCGCTTTTATTCTCTCGTGTAGCCCGCCACCCCTGGGCGCAACTCATGGGCCACCGCTTCAAAACAGATTTACCCTGTTTTTTAGCGCAATTTCACTGAGTCTGAGCATCTTCACTGGATTAGCTTTTCAGCTAACCCGTTTTCTGGTATAAGTCTCACAAGCTCTACGGACTGACCCACCAGATTTTTAAAATTTCTTTAAAAATCGTTCTGCTCAGCCCGTAGTAGTATTGTGGCATACTCGAATGACCAGATTGCGACCGGCATGGCCGTGGTTGCCGGACACATTCGAGCTGCCCCTTTCGACATGCGCGCGCGAGCATTTTTGTATGTGCCAGGGTTGTACCGCAGCCTGCTCGTGCTTTTGCTATTTGTCCTGGGTATTCCCCTAGCCAATGCCTTTTCTCCCGATGTGAACCTACGCAAGGATTTTTGGGATACAGATGGCACTGTCAATTCCATTGCCGCTACCAATGGCAAAGTCTATCTCGGCGGTGCCTTTACCTACGTCGCTCCCAAAGGTAGCAAGGTCATTTCCTTTGATAGCCTGGCCGGGTTCCAGCAACGTGATTTTCCCAAAATCTACGGCGCGGCCATTTACGCCATCCTTCAGGATAACAATGGTGGCTGGTTCATCGGCGGGAATTTCACCTCCGCCGGCGGCCAGTCCGTCACAAACTTGGTCCACATTCTCAGCGATAATACCGTGGACCCGAATTTCCTCCCCAACCCAAATGGCGCCGTCCACACCCTCGCCCAGGAAGGCTCCCGCCTCTACATCGGTGGTGATTTCACGGCCCTGGCTGGACAATCCCGCAATGCCATTGCCGCCTGGGACATCTCCTCACACGCGCTCCTCTCCTGGTCACCTAACGCCAATGGCACTGTCCTTTCCCTTCTTATCTCTGGCAACGTGGTTTACACCGGGGGCCACTTCACCCAAATCGGCGGCCAGTTGCGACGCAATATCGCTGCAGTGGATGTGGTGAGCGGCGTTGCCATCGCTTGGGACCCTCAAGCTGATGGCGATGTGCTGGCCATTGGCTTGCTCGACCAAAAGCTTTATGTCGGTGGCTTCTTTAATCGTATCGGCGGCCAACTCCGAAACGGTCTCGCCGCCCTGGACGTTAATTCAACGAACGCCTTGGCCTGGAACCCGAACCCGCTCGGCGGCAAGATCACCACCCTCCGCGCAGCTTGCAATTCCGTTTATGTCGGTGGCTACTTCACCAACATTGCCGGTGTAAATCGTATTCGCGTGGCAGCACTCGATCCCGAGACCGGCATAGCCTCGCCATGGAATCCAAATCTCGACCGTTTCTATTCCGGCAACCTTCCCTCCTACGTCCTCGCTCTGGAAATCTCCGGCGACACGGTCTATATCGCAGGCCAATTCGCTACTATTGCCGGCCAAGACCAGCACGACCTGGCCGCTGTCGATGCCACCAGCGGCAAACTCATCCCATGGAGTCCGGGCGCAGACGGAGGTGTCAGCGCTGTGGCCACTGCCGGTCGTCGGGTCCTGGGCGGGATTATTACGGCGCTCGGTGGCCAGCACCGAAAAAACCTCGCCGCTTTCGATGAATTTTCCGGCGCTCCTTTGCCCTTCGGTTCATTACCGGCACCGCTCGATCCTGATGCACCCGTAAACGC
>DASWRJ010000007.1:0-3838 GCA_036403255.1 Verrucomicrobiia bacterium | reverse complement strand
ACTGATGCCGACTTGCTCGCCTTCCTCGATCCAAGTCAACACGCTGCCAAAATCATGTCGAAGCTGTCGGACCGTTGCGGTTTTCATGTAACACAACGATGTTATACATTGAACTGTTTGTCAAGCTCGGGGTCAATTGCCTTTCAATTTCGAGGCTTTCGCTTTGCCTGGCGCAGGGCCACCCCCGCACATCCGCAAAGTAAAACCACGGGAGCAACCTCCACGCAGCGCCATGCTTTTTTCGTGAATTTCAACCCTAAGCTTTTAGACCAATTTTTCATACCTGATTAGTTGTAGTTTCTGTTTGAGATCGAACGCTACTTCAGCGGCCCCGCCAAATTCACCCGCCCGATATTTTCCAGCGTTCCGTTCTTATACGCATTCTTCGCCCAGGCATCGCGATTTGTCTTAAGTTGAAAGCCGTCGGCCTTCTTTTTGCCCGCAGTGTTGTTTTTATTTTCCTGGGCATAATTCCACAAAGCTCGCGCGCGATAGTGGTCGTAAAGCCGGAAAAACTCGGCCAGATAAAGTTCGGCCAGCGCGGTGTTGCCTTTAATCTCCAGAAGGTTCTCATCATTATTCTCGACCGAATTTTTGCTCATGTTCGCCGATCCGGTGTAAATCGTCGGATTAGCCGTCTCCCCGTCGATCACAATGAATTTATGATGAATATGAACCGTTGGCACACCTTTGCCCGGTGATGAGAAGCTGTACTTGCTCGTATCCAGCGTGGACAATTCAGGCAGAAAACCCGCCGGCGCTTTCGCGTTTTTGGCTCCGAAATATGAGAACGCGACAAAGTCCTTTTGTGCCTCGACCTGTGATACACTTCCGTTTTCACTTGCATAGCCGGGGTCGGATTAGCCATTGCTTTTTCCGGGTCTTTCACCTTCTTGCCCGATGGATCGGTGATGCTATTGATCAATCCATGCATCATCTTTCCGTTATCTCCTGCTTTCATAATTGCTTCGAGCAAATCCTTGTCCGTAGGATCGAAAATGCAAAACAGGACCGACTTCTTCGCTCCTTTCACGCTCGCCACCACCGCATCGATCGAATTCCGGTGTCCTTTGGGTTCAGGCGAAAAGAAGAGCCTGAGCTTCGTGCCGGGGATGTCGGTGACAGTTTGCCACTTGGCGCCTTTGGCAGTGTCCCCTTTGGTTGGATCATTCTTCAGGAGTTGCTGCCGCGCAAAATAGCAGTTCGCTAATTGCCGCGAGTCAAACGTGTGCAGCAAATTGGCCTGGACCGTAAATGCTTCCGGCGTGAAGTTCGCCGATCCCATCAGGACAGATGCGGGCGCGCCGCCCGAATTCAGCACCAGAAATTTATGGTGCATGATGCTCGTTTTGGTCCTTGGGAAAAATTTGTGCTTGTTCGATGTCAGTTGCTGGACAGCCGGCAAATCTGCCGTGTCGCCGCTGGCCTTCTTGCCCTTGGCTGCGGCTTTGGCGATCGCGGCGGCAGTCGGTTGTTTGAGATGATACACCATCGAAAGGTCGCCTTTGTAATTTTCCATCGCTGGCGTCACCCAGAGCTTATCGGTCAAATGATAGATCGCCCCTGCGCAAGGCTGGCTGCCGGTCAAAAAATCCGGAATGGCCCCTTCCATGCCGTTGGCCAGCCAGTTCATTTCCTTGATTAGATTATTGTGGCTCTGGGTTTGTAGCGTCTTAAAACTTTGCGAACTGACCACCGCCCGGTTGAAATATGTCGCAATTCCATTTTGCTTAATTAATGGCACCGTAACGTCAATGCTGCTCGCGTCACCCTTGATTAACTGCAAATCATTTGGGCCGGTTCCGCAGACGGGATACACGGTGTAAGTAAACTTCTTGCCGCGATCGGTCGTGTTGATTCCCGAATCCCACCAGTGAAATTTTTGGATTGGCGCTTTGTCGCTCGAATGCGGGCCTGGATCAGTCGCTGGCTTTCCGAAACCTATTTTGTTGAAGAGAAAATCGGAATTGACGCCTGGTTTATGTCCCGGCGAGCGCTCGATCGCAAATCCGAGAAAATCCTGACGCTGTGCCCCATCCGGCCAGTCAAATGCCAGAAAAACCAATGTCGGTGAGAGATACGCCCTAAGTGCTACCTTTGCCATAATGCTTTCCTTTCCGTTGGATACAAGGTTTTGGTCATGGATCCCAAATTCCGGCAGCCACTGCAGCAGCTTTGCTCCGCTCTCCAGAGGAGTTTCGCCCGGAACATTGGGTTCGCTATATATACGGAAACACCACGAAGAATCTTTCAATAAAAGAAAAAAATCTTTTAGGCGGCATTAGAATATCTGCAACCGTTCGGCGCAGGCGCCGAATGAGCTCTTAACGAAAAGTAAGCGCTTTCACGCTCGGACACGGCCGTTTACGTCGCCCCCCTCGAAAGTTGGGCTTAAAAGCTCAGTTTGCTATGGCCCAATGTTCGTCCCGCTCTGGGATCCTGGAAAAATGTCCAGGTCCTGTCCAGCAGGCGGCGCATAAACATCCGTCCGATACGTCGCGCCTGTCCCTCCACGGCCAGAATTTCGAGATGAGGCGCAACCGGACCACATCGGGATGGTGCAAATCGCAAGCATCATGCAAAGTAAGCGCTTATTTCTTAAAATGGATTTGAATTTCCCCATGCTCTAACCTGAAACGCAACACCTGATTGTCAAGGGTTTGAATGTCCCAAGTTGCTGTCCAGATTTGCTCTGCTCGCCTAATTTCGTTCAACTTCGGAATGTGTTCTTTTGCGCAAGTTCTGTCCCATTTGTTCAACAGAGTGCGTACTGCTTGCTGGATTCTTTAATTTATAGATTTAGTAAAAACGGCAGATGAGTCTAACGGGTTGGCACAGGAGATGCCTGCTCATGCTTTGCGATGGAAATAAGTAGTGTGCCCGTAGTAACCGCTCTCCACGAAATAAAATCTATTTCGGGGAAGTTTCAACGCCAAATGTACGATCGTTTGCTCGAACAGCCTCCGCCGGGACTCGCCGTGGACGAAATCATAGCGCACTTCCAGGCCATGCCACCTCGTTACTGGGAGCGCGTCACCGAAGAAGGGTTGTTATGGGGCTTGAATGTCATTCATAAATTTCTGCAAAATGTTTCAACCCCTTCCGCAATCGCTCCCGTGCTCGACTGGAAGCAATACCCGGAACGGGGCTTCACAAAAGTTATGCTTTGCACCTGGGATCGCCTGGGCCTCCTTTCCAAAGTTGCGTCAGCCTTCAGCGCCGTCCGCGTCAATATCTTGAGCGCTGAAGCTTATACCCGCGCCGATAATATCATCCTGGATGTCTTTCGCGTTTGCGATGAAAACGGTCAGGCCGTGGCCAATCCCGATCGCTTTCAGCAAACGCTTTTCCTGCTCGAAGGTTCGCTCTCCGAGCCGCCTCGCTTCGCCTCCATCTGGGCCAACTCACGCCACAAAATCGAAAAGCGCAAGGCACCCGCCGTCCTGGACATTTCTTTTGACAACCGCACCCTGAAGGAACACACGATTCTCTTCATCGAGACCAATGATCGCCTGGGGCTCCTCTCTGACATTCTGGAAGCTCTGACGCTGTGCAATCTAAACGTCGCGCAGGCGATCATCGAGACAGATCAGACGCTGGCTCGAGATAGTTTTTATTTGACCGGGTCGGACCATAAAAAAATCGAAGACGAAAGCGCTCTCAAGAAAATTGAAACTAGTGTCGCGCTCGCAATCCGTGGCTGAACTGATTTTGGATCTGTCTCGCCAATGAGAACTCCCTCACTCCTCGCGTGTCCCCTTGCCTTTATTCTTGTTCTCGACCACCACAAAGTGCGTTGCCCCTCGCGACCAGACGCGCAGCAGTGTCCGGTCTTTGC
>DASWRJ010000006.1:0-5992 GCA_036403255.1 Verrucomicrobiia bacterium | reverse complement strand
ACCGGCCGCACTTGCAAACTCCCGCCCGGCACCTTGCCATTGAATCGCAAGCTGATCCCCTCGTTCGGCTGCAGCCGCAGCGTCAGCGCGTTCGCATCCAGCTTTGGCCCGCATTGCGCCGCAAATAGCACGTTTGGCGTCGGACGAAATTGCACCCGCACCTCGCTCGCGCTTTGCGGTAGATTCTTGCCCGTCCTCAGGTAAAAAGGCACTCCCGACCAGCGCCAGTTATCCACAAACAATCGCAGGGCCGCATAAGTCTCCACGTTCGAATCAGGCCGCACCTTCTGTTCTTGGCGGTAGGCCGGTCGGGCCTGGGCCTCCACATACCCAGCCTGGTATTGTCCGCGCACCACATTGGTCGCCACTTGCGTTGTCTGGAGCGGGCGAATTGATTTAAGCAATTTCACCTTTTCATCCCGAACTGCTTCCGCTTCCAGTGAAACGGGCGGCTCCATCGCAACCAACGCCAGCACCTGGAGCAAATGATTTTGCACCATGTCGCGCAATGCCCCGGCTTCCTCATAATACCCACCCCGCGATCCCACACCTAATTTCTCGCTCACCGTGAGTTGAAAATGATCAACCGCCTGGCGGTTCCATATTTGCTCGAAAATCGAATTGGAAAATCGAAACATCAATATGTTCTGCACCGTTTCTTTGCCCAGGTAATGGTCGATGCGATAGATCTGCTTTTCATGCGCGAACCGGGTCAGTTCCGAATTCAACTGCCGCGCCGAAGCGAGGTCATGCCCAAACGGTTTTTCCACCACAATCCGTTGCCAATATTTTCCGCCATCTCCTTTCACCAGCAACTTCGCATCGTGCAAATGTTCGGCTACTTCAGAAAATTGGCTCGGCGACGTCGATAGATAAAAAAGCAAATTTTTCCGTAACGCGTCACTTGGCGCTGCTGCCAATTGCGTTCCCAGCTTCAAATAAGCCTTTGGATCCGAAAACTCTCCCTGGCAATAGAATAAGCTGCTCGAAAAAGAATCCCACGCGGCCGCATCCACTTTCTTCGTCCGCGAGTATTGCTCGATGCCCATTTTCATCTCGTCGCGAAATGAAGCATCCGACTTTTCACGGCGCGCAAAACCAATGATGCGGAAAGGCGTGGGCAATTGTTTCTCAACGAACAAATGATAAAGCGCTGGAATCAGCTTCCGCGCTGTCAAATCCCCGCTCGCCCCAAAAATCACAATCGTGCAGGGCTCGACATTCCGGCGTGTGCTGTCCAGGCGGCAGGTTAAAATCTCATCCAATTGATCAATCGGTTCCATCGGGCTTGAAAATGGCCGACTGCCGTCGGGAATTCAATGCTTCTTGTTGCCTTATCTGGGAGAAGTTTAAGGAAGCTGGAAAGCCCGATAGACATTAAACCGCGAAAACTCCGCTTGCATGTCGATGAAATCAAAGAAGCCAATGTTCCCTGTGGAATTGGTTGCCAGCGAGTTCCAGGCGTTCCAATCGGTCGTCGCCTGAATTGCAATAAACTGGTTCGGCTCGCCCAAAACCCGGAATCGAAATCCTCCGCCGGAAGGAAATGCATTCACCAGCAGCGGCGGGTCGGGCGGTCCGAAATCAAACACCAATCCGTAAGTCTCAGGCGCCGTCTGTCCAGGTCCTCCATGTCTGACCAGTTGCAAATCGTACCTTCCCGCCGGCAAGTTCGTCGCGTAAAAGTGTTCCACGTTGTTCCCCACGCTCACACTGCTCGCCACCAAGCTTCCGTTCGTCGCGTTATACAGGAATAAATCCAGATTCGCGATCGTCGCCGCTCCTTCATGCTTGGCCCAGACCAACGTCGCAGCGCAGGTGAATGGATGGTTCGTCACTCCATTCAAATCAAAAAAGTAATTAATAATCGCGTCCTGCGAAGCTGAAGAAGTAATTGTGTTGTAGTCCCAGCCTCGACGATATGCAATGATCGACGCAGTGGCCGGTGGCAGATGTGGCGAGCCTATGAGAACACTGCTTGCGCTATTGAACACATGCCGCCCGCCCCGCAATTCGCGCCATGAATTCATCACATTCAAAACTCCCGCTCCATAACGATTGTCCAAGGGGATTGTTGTGCTCGCGATCCAATCAGCCGGCTTCACTGCTCCATTCAAAAGCAGCCCTTTCAGCAAAATCGCGTTTGTCGCCTGCGCCGCCGTTCCAGAACCGCCGTCGTCGTGTAATGCCGCTTGCAGCAGCAACGCCGCCGCTCCCGCCACTAGTGGCGTCGAAAAACTCGTCAAGCTCGCGGGCGCGGTGATGTCAGGTTTAGCTCGGCCATCCGTGGTAGGCCCGGTGCTGGATGATCCTCCGTATGCCGCTACCGCTATCCCGTTGTAGCTCGTTGCCGGTGAAGGCACCGCTCCGCCGTTACCGGCGCCATTCAGAAAAAGAATCCCATACCGCGCCGCGTAATCATCATAAGCACTGTCGAGCGTCGGCACCTGCGCTCCATATACGAAACTCTGATTTGCCACTTGCGCCACAATTTGCGTCTTCCCCGAAATGATTACGTTCACGAAAAAATTAGCTTCGTAGTTGTGAACGTGATTCACTCCTGTCGCTACCCCAGTTCCGCCTCCATAAAAAAGTCCTCCCACCTGGTCCGCATGACCAGATTCCGACCCGACCGCATTGGGAAACGCCGTTGCCGTCCCATTGCTGCTAATCCAGGTGAATAAGCTTTGCGGCTGCGATACTACTGACGGGTTGACCTGCCAAAACGGCAATCCTGCCTCCGGTTGGGCCACCCAAACTCCAGTTCCATTCAGTTGCGGAGCCGCTGCGCGCAACGCTGTCACCCCCACAGTGTCCAAATCTGAGGCACTCAGTCGCCCGCTGCTTAGGCTTAATAAGCTTGCGAAAAGCACCATCAGCCAGGCAATACCCTGCCGAAACGATTCTGGAATAACCCTTTGCGCACCTCTGCTCTTGCGAAGCTCGATACAGCAGCAAACGCTGGCACTTGAATGAGACGCCATGAGCTGAATTGAAGCACAAAAAGTGCCTTGGGAAAAGGTTCGATTTCACTTTTCCTCCACTTTCGTACTTCCTCACTGAAATCTGTTTTCCTCATTTCCCTTGAACTCCTTGCTCCGCATACGCCAAAATTTGCCGATATGACAAATCCTTCAGCCGCGCCATGGCGCCTCGTTTCCTTTGGCGAAACTGAAGTCGAGAATTTGCCCGGCAAAATTCATCACTGGTATTGCAATCCCAACCTCGTCCCGAATGCCAATCTCATGTTCGTTCACGCCAGGTTGTTGCCAGGCCAAGCCCATCCCTTTCATCATCATCCATATATGGAGGAGATTCTCTACATCCTTTCCGGTACAGCCGAACAATGGATTGAAAAGGAGAAACGCACCATGAAGCCCGGTGACTCCCTCTATCTCCCCATCGGCCTCGTCCACGGCACCTATAATACCAGCGATGAAGTGCTCGATTTCCTGGCGGTCCTCTCCCCCGCCAAAAATCCCGGCCCCGTCACAGTCGAAGTCGCCGACCAGGCGCCCTGGAAAGCCCTCCGTCTTTGAAAACGCTGCACGCTTACTTGACGCGGCAGATCCTCGCCACGCTCATCATGACCGTGGCTGTTTTTACATTCGTTCTGCTCATCTCGAACGTCCTCAAGGAAATCATCGGCCTCCTCGTCACCGGCCAGGTAAGCTTCCTCTCCGTGCTGCTCGCCATCGCATTACTGATTCCTTTCGTCCTCGTGTTCGCGCTCCCCATGGGTTTGCTCACCGCCATGCTCCTCGTCTTCGGCCGTTTCAGCGCCGAAAACGAACTCACCGCGGTTCGCGCCAGCGGCATTAGCCTGGTCACTTTGATTTCCCCGCTCCTTGCGCTGAGCCTCCTCTTAAGCGGAGTCTGCGCCTGGATAAATATGGAAGTCGCCCCGCGTTGCCGGGTTGCCTACAAGCAACTCCTTGTCAATCTTACCGCGGATAAGCTCGGTATTTTTCTTCCTGAAAAAACTATTGTCAAAGATTTCAAAGATCGAATTGTTTGGGCCGAGGAGGTGAAAGGCTCCGAGTTCAAAGGCCTATTGGTTTATAACCTCGACGAAGCTGGCCAGGTGAAAGGTTACATCCGCGCCTCCGAGGGCAAAGTGCAAATCGACAGATCGAACGCGACCATGACGGTCTATCTGACGAACTGCTACGAAATCGATCTTGCCAAAGAAACCAACGGCGTGCAGTTCAAGCTCAGCAACAAACTGAATTTCACCTCCACCAACAATCTCCCCGGCAGCCGCTCCGATGAACGCATCAAACTCTCCGACATGAGCCTAACCCAGCTCTGGAGCGAACTGCACCTGATGGAGGCGCGGATGACTGCCCCGGGCGGCTGGGAAAAACTTCCGCGACAAGCGCTGCAGGAGCGGCTTAAGGAACTCCAGTCCGTCCGCGAGGAATTGACCCTGCCAATCAAAGTCCAGATCCACCGTCAATTCTCATTCTCCTTTGCCTGCATTGGTTTCACGCTGCTCGGCATTCCGCTCGGTATCCGCGCGCACCGCCGCGAAACCACTTTCGGCATCGCCTTTTCCCTTGGCCTCGTCGCCCTCTACTACAGTTTCTTCATCATTGGCCAATCACTCGAAACGCGAGCTGATTTGTTTCCGCACCTGATCCTCTGGGTGCCCAATTTCATTTTCCAGGCGCTCGGTGGCGTGCTCCTCTGGCGCGCCAATCGCGGCTTGTGAGGGCCCACTGATTAGCATGCAGCCTAATCCTTCGGCAATTCTTTGATTTTGATGTTCCGGAACCAGACCGTTCCGTGGTCGCCTTGCAGGAAAATTGGCCCTGGTTGATCGATCTTATTATCAATCTCCGATCCGGTCGCCTTCCGGCATACCACATTGTCATGCACTTTTTTCCCGTTCAGCGTCAGAGATATTTTGTCCCCTACAATCGTGGCCTCAGCCGTTTGCCATTCCCCGCCTGGTTTCGACGCAAACTCCGACGGCGCCTTGAAATTATAAATTGCGCCATTCCCATTTATCGTCGGCTTGCCGGCTTTATAATCACCGAGAATTTGAATTTCATGCCGCCCGCGCAGATAAAATCCGCTGTTCGAATTATCCGGCACCATGAACTCGTAACGCACCGTGAAATTCCAGAACTTGTCATCCGTCACCAGGTCAGTCCCGTGCTCTCCTTTATTGACCGTGTTCTTCAAAATCCCGTCCTCGATCGTCCAGCTATTGTGCCCTTTGGGATTCCGTATATGCCAACCGGTCGTGTCCTTGCCATTGAAAAGCTCGCGCCACTCGCCCCGTTCCGCCGCCCGCACGGCCGCAATTTGTGAAAGTGCCAAAACTAACAGTGAGAAACCCAGTCTTTTCATAATCGATCAATTCGTTCGTTAATGTTTAACCATCTATAAATTTTCAATTCACTATCCCTGCTACCTCATTCGTAACTTCTACTTCGCCTGCGGCGTGCCATCTCCCGGCTCCAATCCCAGTGCCCATTTGATGCCGCCCAGGATATGCTTTTGATACGCCTCCGAAACTTCTTTCGAGTTCTTGCGGCCCTTCTCGTCCGGGCTCCAAACATCTTCGCGATGCCCGAGGGAAGTGTAAAATACTTTCCCTTGCCCGAAATCCTTGCACCAGGAGATCGCGTAGTGCCCCGGCTTTTTCGAGTTCGGATGCGCATCCAGCGATAGCAACTCGTGAACCTTGGCCGGATTGTATTTGATGATGATATAAATCTCATCAAACACCGTGAACGTTGGCCCGAGATGCTTCGTCGCCGGGTGACTCGTGTCGCGGTTGATTGCATCCACCGAGACCTGCTCATTATGCGTCTGAAATTCACCACCCAGCATATCGATATACGCTGGGTCACCCTTGCCGTGGTGCAGCGTGTCGCTCGCGCTATGCATCCCGATAAACGCATGGCCATCATGCACCCAATCGATAAACGCCTTGCGGTCCGGGATCGGCAAATCGCCGGTCGTATTTGCAAAAATCACT
>DASWRJ010000005.1:0-2679 GCA_036403255.1 Verrucomicrobiia bacterium | reverse complement strand
CGTATTGCTGATGGGAATTTTGACGTAAACATTCTCCTGAAATCGGCTGATCTTAAGAGCCTGTTTGCGCATTTCCGCAAACTCATCGCTGAAAACCTCGAGTGAGATTGGCTTGTCCTTGACAGTCTGCAAAATCTCTTTCGCAAACGCTTCATAATCGGAAATGCCCGCTTTGCGCATCAGCGAAGGATTAGTGGTCATCCCTTTAATCAGAGGATTGGAATAGAGGCTCAGCATCCCCGCTTTGTCTGCTCCATCCGCGAAAATTTTAATTCGTAAATCAGCTAATGTTTTCATCAATATGCGTCGGCACCTTAACAGATACGGCCTTGCGAGGGGAAAAGAAAGCAAATTGCGTGCTGAATCAAGTCTGGAGGACAATTTTTGCCGCTTCGGCTAAATCCTTGGCGAAATAGTCCGGTTTTTGCCGCAATTGTTCCGTGTATCCGCGGTCGATGAAGATCGTGCGGCAACCTGCTGCCTGTCCGCAATCGATGTCCCGCCAGCGGTCACCGATCATGAAGCTGGTGGAAAGATCGATCGATAATTCACGCGCGGCTCGCTGCAACATTCCCGGCGCTGGTTTGCGGCATTCGCAAGGCTCTTTCCCAGAGTGATAACACACATCAACCCGGTCTATTGGCAACTCAGAGCACATTTTGGCGTGCATAGCCTCGACCGTTTCCAGTTTTTGCGTTCCGCGCCCGACATCAGGTTGATTGGTGGCCACGACGAGCAGGAAGCCAGCTTCCTTCAATTGCGAGCAAGCTCCGGCGACTTCCGGGTAGATGGTAAATTCTTCCAGCCTGTGTGGTGGATACGGTTTTCCGTCCCGGACGATACTCGGGTTGATAACTCCATCCCGATCCAGAAAGACAGCTCGCCTGAGTGCGCTCACCTATTTCGTGCTCTCCCACTTGGTGGGATTAGTCTTGAGCTTTGGATGTGAAACAAATAAATGCCACACGACTGCTTGAAATGCCTCGGCATGGGGCGTGGTGTTCTCAGGGCTTACCGTTGGAATAATTACGCATGCGTCTGCGACTTTTGAGGTGTAACCACCATCACGTCCCACTATTCCCAACACACTGGATCCCGTCTGTTTGGCAAATTGCAGAGCTGACACGAGATTTGGGCTTACGTTTTTTTCGAGGTTTCCCCCTCCAACTGAAAAGACCAATACAGCGTCCTTGCTAGTCAAGCGGCTACCGCGCAACCATTCCACGAAAACTGAACTCCACCCTTCATCGTTGGTGCGCGCGGTCAACTCGGAGACATTATCGGTGGGAGCGTAACACTCAAAGCTGCAGATTTTTCGAAAATCGTTCACAGCATGCGACGCATTGGCTGCGCTGCCGCCCACACCAAGAATGAAAAGACGTCCGCCACGCTCGCGAATGGCAGCGAGGAGATCCACGCATTTCTCAATCGCCTGCACGTTGAGCCCAGCGATCACATCTTTGGTTTCCTGCAGGTGCTTTTCAGAATAATTCATGTTCTTATGCGCCTAATTTCCCTGTTTCATGGGAACTTTTCAAGAGATCATCCAGCTCAGCCAGGCCAGTAGGCGAGCCGATTTCGTAAAAGCGTCGGTTCACTTCAAATCCGGCCAGTTGCTTCCTGGCCAAAAGGTCCATAAGTATGGCAGCTAGATCGATCGGCTGGTCTATTGCAACAGAATCAAAGACTGCCTGATTAAAAACACTCAAGCCATAATCAATGTGATGCATTTCCGGGCGCTTGTTCTTTTTGTCGTAAACTTTTATTTCGCCGTCCTCAAACCAAACATTGCTCGTGTCCCACTTTCCTTTATTTGCGTAAACGGTCATAAGCGCAGGCTTGCGACTCGATCGATATCCGGCCGACACAGCATTAAAGTCGATGGGCAAATAGGAATCGCCATAAAGCACGAAGAAGTCCTCTCCCAGCAACGGGAGGGCCTTGCGCAAAGCGCCACCCGTTCCCAACAATTTGTCACCGTCGAATGAATATTCGAGTTTCACCCCGTAGCTAGCGCCGTCGCCAAAATCGCGCTGAATCATTTCTCCCAAATGGCCGACGCAAAGCACAAAATGGCGAAGACCCTGGCCGCGCAAGAGTTCAATCTGATGGGCCAGGAATGGCCGACCCGCAACGGTGACGAGTGATTTGGGGATTTTTTCAGTGATTGGTCGCAAACGCGTGGCCAGCCCACCGGCAAGAATTGCAACTGGAAAACTTTCCGGCATGGCTCAACCCGTGACCACAACTTTGGTGCCTTCGAAATCAAACTTGAAGCGCACTTCCTTAAGACCTTTGGCGCGCATGGCGTGGCGCAGCTTGAGCTTGTCTTCCGTGTAGAACATGAGGAACCCACCGCCACCCGCACCGATTAGCTTCCCGCCAAGCGCACCGTTGGATTTGGCGGCATTGTACCAGTCGTCGATTTGCGGGTTTGTCATTCCGCCTGAGCGCTCTTTTTTGCGCTGCCAGTGCAAATCCATATAACCAGCAAACTCGCTGAGATTTCCGGCTTCCAATGATTTGAGAGATTTAAGTCCCAGTTCCTTTACAAAATGCAAATTTTCCATCATGGCCTTGTCCCCCTCTTTGCTCTTTTGGTCTTGGTCTTTGAGGAGCTTGGAAGCAGACCGCGAATATCCGGTAAAGAAAAGCAGCAGGTTGTCTTCCAAATTATAA
>DASWRJ010000004.1:0-7286 GCA_036403255.1 Verrucomicrobiia bacterium | reverse complement strand
GAGCTTCACGAGTTTGTGACCGGGATCGCGCAAACCGGGGCAGGGATAATTGTATTCCTTCAAGTGCTTGCGAATGTCATCCGCAGTGATGTCATCGTGGGGATAAACGAGCCAAACGACTATATTTTGTAAAGCGTATTTTTCGCAGATGCGCCGGACGGTTGGGGCGTAGCGATTTGAAATGGGACAATCGGTAGAGGTGAAAACGAGGACGGTTGCTTTGTTGGTTTTGCCGGCGCCAATCGGATCGAACTCCAAGCCGTCGATGGTGGTGACGCGTTGATCCGTGACCGGAGGATTTTTGGAGGCCGCGACGGATTTGCCGGAGTCGCAACCGGCACAAAAAAGCAGCATGCATCCGAGCAGGAACAGGCTCGCGCAATCGAGCAAGCTATTGGGAAACGGACGGCGCACTGAAAAAAATGATTACGCAAAGGCGGCGCACATTCAAGTAAAAACAGCCATCCGAAGCGCGTAAATTAGCGATTCGATATGGAAAGCGCCGCAAAATGCCTATTTTGATCCGCCGGTGGCAATTTCGAGCAACGCATCCTCTTTTTCCGGGCCTTTGATGAAGTCGAGCGCGCGCATGAAATGATCGCGCTGCTTTTCGTCAGTATTTTTGTCGAGAATGATTTTGGCGAGCAAGGCCGGGGCTTTGGCTGCGCGCGAGCGCCAGACGATTTCACGGCCAGCGGGGGTGTTCCAATTGTCACCGACTTTTTCGAGCCAGGCATCGAAGAATTTGTTTTCCTGTTTGTCCATGCCGATGCCGAGCGCTTCAAGATACCATTTGTCGCGGCCATCATATTGCTGGGCGAGGGTGGTCCACAACTGAGCGGCATCGCCAGACGAGGCATGGTGCAACGCGATGGCGCATTCGCGCCTGACCTGAGCGGAAGGGTCTTTGGCGAGTTTCTTCACCACGGAAATAGGATCTGCTTTCAAACTGCGAGCGATGCGCAAACCGGTGATGCGAATGTCTTCGTCTTTATCAGCGATGCCGGCGGAGAGGTATTTCTTGGCGTTGGCCGGGATGCGAGCCAGCAGTTGCAAAGCGCGGGCGCGGAAGCGAGGGTTTTCATCGCGCCAAAGTTTCTCGAGAGCGGGCTGGGCGGAGGCTCCCATTTTGTGCAGGGCCGTCCAGGCAAGGTAGCGGGCGGAATGATTTGGGGAACGCAACGCGGCAATGCAGCCATCGGCAGTTTGCAAGTCGAGCTTCGGCGCGGCCGGTTTATTTCCGGGAGGCGCGACGCGATAGACGCGGCCGGTCATGGTTTCGAGTTCCTTATCGGCCATGTTGTGGCCACCGACACCGGCGTCGTTCCAGTCGGCGATATAGACCGAACCGTCGGGGCCGATGCAGACATCAGAAGGGCGATACCAATTGTCAGAGCTGGTGAGCAGGTTTGTGATGGTAGCGCTGTAGCCTGCGCCTTTTTTCTCGACGGGGTAGGCGCGCACCACTTTTGGCCCCGCATCGCAATGGATGACCTGATTGCGAAAAACTTCAGGGAGCAAATCCCCTTCGTAGATGCAGATGCCCGTGGGGGAGCCGTTGCCGGTTTGGAGCAGGTTCGGCACTACGCCCGGATCGTATTGATACCAATGATAGAAGGGCTTCTCGCTTTCGGGGGCGCCTTTGGTTTGCGCCTTTTTCCAACCGGTGCCCCAGCCTGCGCCGGTCATTTCATCGGTGTAACCGAAATTGCCGTGCTCCATGACATAATTAATGCGCACACCGCGATTGCCGTCATCGTCGTTGTCGGATTGCCAGAGGGTGCCGAAGGAATCGACGCAGACCTCGTAATTGTTGCGGAAATTATGACCGAGCACTTCGAGATCATTGCCGTCAAAGTTGCAGCGGAAAACCATGCCTTCACGAAACGGCTTGCCTTTGGCGGCGACTTCGCGGCCTTCGACATCCAGCACGGGCACGGCTGCTGACATGTCTTCCTTGGAAACGAGTCCATGCAACGGCAGTTCCTTCAGCCCAGCCGAAGGACGCTTCAGTTGATGGCCGGCGTTGCCAAAGTTGAAGTAGAGCTTGCCGTCCGGGCCAAATACAAACGCGTGGACTGCATGATCGTGATCGAAGCCGGAAATGCCGGTGAACATCAGCTCGCGTTTATCGGCCACTCCGTCGCCATCAGTATCGGTCAGCACGAACACATTTGGCGCGCTGGAGACGATGACCTTATTTCCGAGCACGCAAATACCGAGCGCGGCGTTGATGCTTTCATCCTGATAAAAGGTTGTGGCTTGGTCGGCTTTGCCATCACCATCAGTATCTTCGAGGATTTGAATGCGATCGCCGCCGGGACGGATAATGCCCCAATTCTTGTGCATGCTGAGGCGATAATTGGCGCCTTCGGTAATCCAAACTCGTCCGCGTTCATCGACATCCATATCGCATGGATTGACCACCATGGGCTCGCAGGCGAAGAGCGTGGCTTCCAAACCTTGCGCGACGCTCAACTTTTTCATGTCAGCGCTCGCAGCTTCCGCTCCATTCGCATGGGGCTTGGGGGCGGCTTTGGGCTTATCGCTCCTGGGCTTTTCGGACTTAGTCTCGTCGGCGGCGTAGCCGAGACCAGCGCAGGCGGTGGTGAGGAGGGCAACACTAAGCAGTTTTTTGGCTGACACGTCAAATTTCATAGTTGGTTCGCTACAGTTTTATTTGCGCTTTCCCTTGGGGTCGAGATTTAGTTTTAGATCCTCGGGCGAAATAGCGGTGGAAACGCCCTCGGGCGGCACGTCGGCTTTAGCAATCCAGAGAATGGCGTTGAGCACCACTTTACGCTGATTTTCATTGCCCCAATGGGCATGAGTATGGCCGCCGGTAAAGCCGAAGCCGCGTCCTCCATCGGGCCGTTCGCAGGCCCACATCATCGTTTCTTTGCGGCCGCTGGCCCTGATGATGTGATCGTAAGGGCCCGGTGGATAAACGTATTTATTCGTGCGCACCTGGTCGGACGGTGTCGCGGTGAGGATGGGAGTGATGCGATGCAGATCGGGGCGGAAGCGAATGTTGAAGTACCACTCATCGCGATTGCTGAAGGGCTTCACGCCATGGGCAATGGGATGAGCGGGGAACTCTTTAAAATCGGGAGACCACATGGGATTGACGGAGTAGAGATGCTCGTAATAGCCGCCGATCCATTCCAGAAATTCGGGTCCGCCGTTGGTGCTCGGAATCTCGACGCCATAATGCATGAAGCCGATGCCCACGCCTTTGCGGGCGAGATCATTGAGAATGGTGGTGTGGTTCCTTTGGATGGCGGGGTTGCCCGCGCCGCCATCGGCGTAAATAACCACGGCATCAGCGCCGCGGAAGGCTTCGGGCGATTCCGGCCAGCCATTCGAATACACAAAAGTCGTAACACCAGACATGGGTGCGAGGCATTTCTGAAGGAGCAGGCAACCGGCGCGGAATTCGTGATCGCCAGGGCCATGGCTGGGGCGACCGGCAATGAGGACGATTTTTTTGTCGGCAGCCAGGGCTGGCACCGTCAGGGCCAACGCGACCAACAGATGAAGCAAAGTTCGCATGTTCGGGTGATCTGACCGCCGCCGTGGCGGGAATATTCGAGCGGCGAACGCAGGAGCGGCTTTTGAGAAGCCAGATGGGCAAGCCGAAAGAGGCCATTGGATGAACTGGAAAGCATAAAAATTAGCTCGGTTTAGCTTGGTTTAGCTCGACCCAGCTCGACTGGGAGGAGGGCTTGGAGGAGGGTTTTCAATTTGGGGCAGTCCATATGTAGAGGGGAGTCAAAGCTACCGGGCCACTCTTTTTGAGCTTTGACCCCCGAGGTTTTGGGCAGGCAAAAGGAGGGCTTGCTGCGCAAATTGGAGAGTGCTGATGCTGGATGGGGAAGGCATCTATATGGTTCGGTTTTCCACGAGAACCGGAAAATTTTCCGGAAATTTTCGGAACAGGCGTTGCAAGTAGTTGAGCAGCAAGGTCCGTGATTTTCCGCAATGAATTTTCTTCCGGTTTTCCGGTTTTGGCCACGTGAATGACCACCACTTGAAAAACTCGGGGAAGCCGCATGGAATGGCGGAGGGAGCTGGGAATTAATGGAGCTAGAGAATGGGTGGATGGGCAGCGGCAAACGACCAGGTCGGGGAGGGTGGAGCGTTCTACTTTTCATCTTTTTATAGAAGTGTAGCAGAGGGGGTGGGACGTTTATGGGGTAACCCCCAAAAAAAGTGAAAAATTTTTAGTTCAGTTTCGAGTGCTGAAAGAGGGCACATCCGGGGACAATTCGGCCTGAGGAGAGAGGGAACAGTTTTCAAAAATACTGATCGCTCACTCCATGGGATCCAAGGCCGCCCGGCTTACCTGCCGACACAGGCAAGCCGATGTAGCAGGATTTCGCAAATGCGCTTGCCGCGGGCGCAAGCCATCCGTGGCTCCTTATTGCCCTCCCGCGGTGAGCTGATTGGCTTCGATATACACCTGCTGGCCTTGCAACTTTTGGGCGGCCTGCTGGTCAATGCCTAACTGACTGGGGTCCTGCGGCATCTTGTGGGCCTTGCCCGATACATTTACTTTTTGATTGGGCTGAAACTCTTTGGCTGATTCCTTGCTCTTCACAACCACCTGCTGTTGTCCATCCTGCGAGGTCACCGTCACGAGCTTCTCTCCAAGAACCTCCTTCACGGTTGCGCCCGAAAGTTGCACCTGTTTGCCCTCGATGGAGCTGGGGTCACTGCTCGAGGTCAGCGCATTAATATCTGTAATTGCCGCACTTTGCGAACCGCTCCCACTGCTTTGCTGGGATTGCGAATCAGTGCCTCCAGAAGCCTCAGGTTTTTTGGCTTGGGCAGAGAGGCCGACAGTCTTGCCGGTCTCCGCGGCATTGAGTGGCGGCCATTCATTCTTGCTGAAGCCCGGAGCACTCTCGAGCTGCTGCTTGTCGATATTCAATAAGAGGTCCTTCCTTCCCTTCTCGACGGTGAATGCCTGGATGGGAACAGCAACGTTCTTCCCACCCCCAAAGGCTGAACCCCCGGCGGACATCACTGCATAAGCGACACGTCCGTCCTTCAGATCAATAACCACATCACTGATCTTTCCGATTTTCTCGTCTTGTTTGTTCCTTACTTCCATCCCCACGAGCTTGCTGGTTTTGTTGACGTCGCTCACCTTTTGTTCGATGTCTTGCTGGGAAAGCTTTATCTCATCTTTTGATTTCTCCCTTTGCTGGGCTTGCTGCTGCGACTCGTTTTGGCTCTGCTCGTCAGCATCAGCGGCGAGACCTGCGTTGCTGCCCGAGATTAAGAGCGAGATCGCCAGGAGGCCCCGGCTCATGCTTAATGTGGATTTTTTCATGATATTTCTCCTTTGTTGATATTTGATTCTCCTCGCCTTGGCCAAAGCCATGCGCGAAAAATTTCCCGCGCAAAATTATGGCCGGGCAGCGCTGGCGCAAGCGCACATTTAAGGAGTTGCTCTGGGGTAAAACCCTGGAGGGCGAGCTGATTTGGACAGGCAGAATTAAGTTTGGGGCGTGACTAGGACGAGCAGGCCGATTAAATTCTGGAGGTTGCAACTGAGTGCCAAAGCACGAGAAAGGAAATCGCCGGTGGAGTAGGCCAGGCAATTGGAGGCCGAAGTGCAGACCGTGGTCGCAAAGCATCCGAACGTGGATGACATTGATTGGTGGTTCAGGAAATTGCCCAATACCAAGATGGATTCGTTACAGGCATTCTGATCTGGTGATGAGATGGAAATCTCGAAAGCTGATTGCACGACTAACTTCTTCCTCAAACTGTGAGCGCTGAAAACTCCAGGCCAAATTGGTTCCGAACGGTTCTGCTCGTGGTGATTGTGCTGCTGGCGATTGGGGCCATTCTATTCGCCTTGCAAGCGGGCGGCAAGTTTCGCCCGGCTCGAGCGACTCTGCCGAATGGCAGCACCGTCGAGGTGCTCGGCACTTCCGTTGGCGAACAAACCTTCAGCAGTGAAACGAAATGGCAACGGGTCACCCGGCGTCTCCTGCCCACGTCCTTGCAGGGTTGGATTCCCTCATCCGCCCGCGGTAGTTGCAGTTCCGGTTCAAATAGCTTTACGGTCTTTCTGCATGTTTCACCTTCTGTCTCCGGCGGACCCCTCCCATGGCAGGGCTATGAAGCTGAAGATGATGGCGGATTTCGGTTTCCAAGACTTGGAGGTTATTGCAGCTTCAGCGATTCGAAAGGCGGCATGATTTACGGTTTGATCCTCTACTCTTTCCCGCGCCGCCAATCTTCCTTTTCACTCCGCCTCCTTGACGGAAAAAATGAGCCTCTTGGGATCTTGCGCGTGCCAAATCCGATTCGAGGACCGTTCCCGGAATGGCGGCCCGTGCCCTTTCCACAGGCGCGGACCAACGGACCTGTCACCCTTGCCTTGCTGGGCTTTGAGCAATCGAAGACTGGAGGGCAGACTTCGCCCCGGCCAAAATGGCGGCTCGAGTCCAGTGAACCCGCCTGGTCAATTGCGACCCCGCGCAGTTTTAAATACCTGGACGCGACCGGTAATGAGGGTTGGCTCCTTTCCCCGAGCGAACCAGCCTGGAAACTGCGCGCACTAGTCTTCCGCGATGGGCACGATTTGCTGCCTAATGAACGGCTGGTGGTTACTAATCTCGCGCTGCCGGAAAGCGGTAAATTCATTCCGATTGATCGCGAGGGGGAATGCGCAGGCGTAGAATTGAAAATCCTCGTTCTGGCCAGCGCGGGTCAATTCGGCCTCAGCAACAACACCACGCGATTCATGCTTCCACCGTCGCAGGGAACCAGCGGCCATTCAATGTCCTCGGGAAGTGTCGGCACAATCGAAACCTGGGGCAGCACCAACCCTTCCTTCCTGGTCGAGGTCCGCGATATCCAGCCCGATGACCAAATCCAGTTCGACATTCGGGATCAGGATGGCCAGCCAATTAAGTTCGAAATTAACGGTTACGATGGCTTACCGGGAGGCGGTCGCATGTACCGTCCGGCCTTCAGCGCGCCCGCCAGCACAAAATCCGTGACGTTGCAGGTCCTGATGAACAGGCCATTAGTCTTCGAATTTATTATGAAACCAGAGGACGTTTCTCCGGTTCGTCAATATTAAATTCAAATGTGCGATGAAAGAGGTTGGCAGGAACCACTAACTGGGTCTCGATAGGCTGGAATAAGTGGACTAAAAGGAATAATGATTACTCAGGCATTCTCAAATCGATGCGCCTTATTGATGTAGCATATCCGGCGCTGCGGCACCTCATCTCCGCAATCGCTTCAACTGCTGCGCTTGC
>DASWRJ010000003.1:0-2628 GCA_036403255.1 Verrucomicrobiia bacterium | reverse complement strand
GAGCATTCACGCCTTCGGGGATGATGACATTCTGTTTGTTGTAATCGTGGCAGCAACCGCCGCTAATCAGCAGAGCCTTGAGCGGCTTGGCCGTGTCCGCAGCCGACGCGGTGATGGTTAAACACACCAGCACGAGAATGTTCAGGACGAGAGAGAAAGTATTTTTGCGCATACGAGTAAGTTGCAGTTATGGCGAATAAATGACGCGCACGCAAGCGCGCAGATTAGGACAAACATTTGCGGTTGAGGCGCCCATTCGCGGGAATCTTCGACGGACCTCGAGCAGAACCAGTCCCAGCGCGGCGAGGAGTTGGATTCCTTGCGCATTTGCGGGCGCAAATTACAATCAGGCAGTTAATATGATGCAAAGCGCTTTATCCACGGACGCGAATTTTTGGATGTTGGATCCGGAAGTAACGTTTTTGAACCACGGCTCGTTTGGAAGTTGCCCGCGTCCAGTGCTCGAGCGCCAAATTGAGTTACGAAATCGGCTGGAGCGGGAGCCGGTCCAGTTTTTGGTGCGCGAATTGGAGCCGCTTTGGGACGCTGCGCGCACAAAGCTGGCTGAGTTTGTCGGGGCGCCGCCTGATGATCTCGTGTTCGTGCAGAACGCGACTGCCGGAGTAAATACAATTTTAAATTCGCTGCAATTTGGGAGTGGAGACGAATTGCTTGTCACCAATCAGGAGTATAACGCAACGCGAAATGCGCTGAATGTCGCCGCGCAAAAGTGGGGAGCCAAAGTGGTCGTGGCGGAGGCGCCTTTTCCAGTTCAGAACGAAAACGAAATCATTGAAGCCATCCTCGAAAAAGTCACTGCGCGCACACGGCTCGCCTTATTGGACCATGTCATCAGCCAGACGGCGTTAGTTTTCCCGCTGGAAAAGCTTGTCGCCAGATTGAGCAAGCTCGGCATCGAATGTTTGATTGATGGAGCGCATGCGCCAGGAATGATTCCTCTCAACCTGAAGCAATTAGGCGCGACGTACTATACGGGCAATTGCCACAAATGGCTTTGTGCTCCGAAGACTTCTGCTTTTTTGTATGTGAGCAATGAAAAGCAAAAGCAGATTCGACCGCTTGTTATCAGCCATGGCGCCAATTCACCGCGCACCGATCGCTCGCGTTTCCTGATCGAGTTCAGTTGGATGGGCACATTTGATCCAAGTGCGTGTCTGGTCGTGCCGGAAGCTTTAAAAATCATGGGCAAGCTGCATCCAAAGGGTTGGCCTGGGCTCATGAACCGCAACCATGAACTGGCGGTGGCTGGACGAAAGATTTTGGCCGAGCGACTTGGGCTTCCCCTGCCCTGCCCTGAGCAAATGCTCGGGTCAATGGCCTCTTTGCCGTTGGCTTCAGTGCAAAAAGACCCGATGGCCACATCACCTTTATATCGCGATTCCCTGCAGGAGAAGTTATTTACCAAGTACCGCATTGAAGTGCCCGTGGTGCCGTGGCCTGCAACCGATCCCGTGACAGGTTTGCAGCCACGCCTGATCCGCATCTCGGCCCAGGCTTATAATAAAATCCAAGATTACGAGAAGCTGGCCAACGCCCTCGGAGAATTGCTTTAAGGCGTGTTAGATCCCCAGGTTCGAAAGCGTAGTGCAAATGCGATTCACGATCTGCACCAGGTTGGGGTGTGAATTTTCAAATCCGTCCACTGAGCCTGCAAAGCTGTCCAAAGAGTCTTTGAATGAATCGGGGTCGGGACTGCTGCTTGTGGCGTGTTCCGTGGTAGTATCAGCCAGCCCGGCAATGCGCTCGGCGCGATCGGCATCCGTTTTTGAAAGTTCGGTCACTTCCTGGCGCAAGGTGCCCAGCAAGCCGAGCAATTCCAGGCGTGTTTGCTCGCTCATGGAGCTGGCGTTTTGCAGCCGTTTTTCAATTTGCGCGATAGTTTCCCGAATCATAGCAGCCTCTCCCGTGAATCTGATTTGCTGAAATCTACTCAATCAGCAACAAAAGGAAAGCTTAAGCTTCTTTGCTGGAGCCGGAGAATTGGTCCTCTTTGGTCTTGAAGAGCAAGTTGAACGTGGTCAATGAGCCATAGCTGCGAGTGATATACTGCTGGAATTCCACTTTTTCGGCATCGTTGAGCTTGTCGTGACCATTTATCTTTTGTTCAAGCACGCGCAAATTATTGCGAACCATTACGATTTTGTGGAAGAAAACGTCGAGAGGTATCTCTTTTGCCTGCAAGGTCGGATCCGAGGGGTGAAGCATCACTTTGCCGCGGTGCCAGCGTGCGCCAAGACCCTCGACAATCGTGTCTGACTTTTCCAATCCCAGCGCGGCTACAATGGCTTCGGCGGTCTCTCGGACCAGGACACTAAGGGGCTGGCTCATTCCGGTAATCTCCGCCTGCGGTTCGGCGGGCGTGATGCCGCTCGTTTCTGGAGCAACGGTGCGCTGCCCCTCCTCGAAACGTATTTCCGCAGTGTGTTCATTGAGAGATTTGACTGTCCCGAGCCCGTATTGCGGATGACGGACTTTCATGCCGATATGCAGCGCTTCAATTTTCATGATGGAATTGATAGTCCACTGGCAACATTTACACAATACCAAGGGCGACGCCAAAAAAGCCGAAAACCTCGAAGGCTTCTTGAGTTTTAGTCAGAGGAGGAA
>DASWRJ010000002.1:0-5185 GCA_036403255.1 Verrucomicrobiia bacterium | reverse complement strand
CCCCGTGCCTGAACCCGTTTCTCGTCGGTGACGACGTGCTCCTGTCGCGTGAGCGACTCGGTTGGTTTTCGCGTGAGGCATAGTACCGAGGAAGACATGGACCTGGATAGAAGCGCGAAAACCAACCGAAGTCGGGCATGCTCCGCGACGGAGTGAAGCGGAACAAGCCATTGATAATAAAGACGTTCGTCGATGCCAGACCATTCCCGTAGCGGGGAAGGGTGTGGGGATACCCTCTCACGAAGGATTTTCATCGAAATAGGTTCGAACTTCGTTCAATAAACTCCACCATTCTTCGCGCTCCGAAGCTTCCTCGGAGCTATGAGCAATCCCCGCCGGGCTGCACTTTGGCTGCGAGCATAGGCCGAAACGCAGCGCGATACGACCACGCGAGGTAAAGTTCCATGATCAGAACGACGATGCCCGGCCCAATCGAGGCCGGCGCCATCGCCACATGGTAGGTGATGATCCCGACGATAATTGGAGCCAGCAGCGCCAGCGCGAGAGGCACGAAGCGATTCATCAGGAGCAACACCGCCACAAGCACCTCCGCGCCCGATACCACGGTCATGTACCCCGCCTTCATCAGTGCGCCCATCACGGTCAGCACGTCCGGCGGCAAGTCTTTCGGAGGAGGTATGAAGTTCAGGAACCCATTCAAGCCAAAGATGAGGAACATTACGCCCAGAAGTATTCGGACGATTGCGGTGATGTAGCGGCCGGCATTTTTTCGTCCATGCGGACGACCTTCAACTTGTTGCATCGGTGAGTTGGTCATAATTTGTTTTCGGGTTCGGGCAATCTTCTTTCAATTCTCATGAGTTTATCTTGTTACCAATACTATGACGAACGGGGCATGCGATTCAGGACATGGAGTGAGCCACTTTTCAAACCAAATGTGACAGCACAAATTTCGGCAAACGAATACTTCGCCCAGAACAATTCAGTGCCAGGGGCGGAACTTCCTGCTAAATAATGCAGGCATGGCGCTTGTATTGCCACCTGTTATCGAGCGGGAATTGCGTGTTTCGGCGCGACGGCGGGGAACGTATTATGCGCGGTTTATTGCTGCGCTTGGCCTGCTGCTCTTCTGGCTTTTGATCATCTCCACGAATTCGCGCAGCAGTCCGACACGGCTGGGACATGAGGTTTACACCGCGATGGGAATCCTGGCGCTCGCAGGCTGCGTCTTTGGCGGGTTTTTGTTGACGGCTGATTCGATTGCTGAGGAAAGAAGAGAAGGGACACTCGGGCTGCTCTTTCTGACAGACCTGAAATGCTTTGAGGTGGTGCTGGGCAAGCTGGTGGCGGCCTGGGTGCAAGGCATATTCAGTCTTGTGGCCGCGATACCGATCCTCGCTCTGCCACTTCTGATGGGCGGCGTGACTGGGGCTGAATTTGCCCGATTCATTCTCGTCTCGATCCTCACGCTCTTTTGGTCGCTCACGATTGGGCTGGTCGTTTCGGCTTTTGCGCAAGATGCGCGGCATGCCATGGCGCTCTCTTTCCTGCTCGTGGTGATATTAGCCGGGGTGTGTCCCGCGCTTTGGTGGGCGCAAAAATTAACTTGGAACAATCCTGCGCTGGATTTCCTTCTCTGGCCCAGCCCGTGGTTTGCCCTGACCAAAAGTTTCGGAAATTTTTTCTCGGTCCGCTCGGGGCCGGCGGATTTCTGGCACGCCACCATAACGGTGGGAAGCACCGCATTCGTCTGTCTGGCCAGCGCCGTGCTTATCTTGCCGCAGAGCTGGCGCAGTGCGGGAGAACGGCCTGCATCACAGAGGAAAAAGCTCGCACGCGCCACTGCGATACGCAGCAGCCGAGCGTTGCTGAACCTGAACCCAATGCACTGGCTGGGCTTGCGCGACAGGCGCATTGGGCAAATCTCTACTCGACTCTTGTTGCTCCTCGCGTTGCTTTGGGGATCCACGCTCTTGCTTTCGCTCTTATTTAAAAACCGAGTGCATGAGTTGTTTACCATAAGTTTTTTTATTTTGTTCGGAGTGCACGTCCTGTTGAAGGTGGCCATTTCATTCGAAACCACGCGGCGCTTCAACCAGGACCGCGCGAGCGGCGCGCTCGAGTTGTTGGTGGTGACGCCCTTGCCAGTGGGCGCCTTATTATTCGGGCACCAGCGGGCGATTCATGAACAATTTCGAGGTCCCAGGCGCATTCTGATATTCATGAACGTTGCCAGCATCATCTTTGCCGGGGTTTTTCATCAAACCCTTGATATGCATTGGAAAGATTATTTGGTCTTTGTGGAGACATACTGCGGGGGCATTCTCGTGCTGTACGCGGATGTCGCTGCGCTCGGCTGGGTGGGTATGTGGGCCGGCTTGACAAGCCCCAAACAGAATCGCGCCGTCATGCGCACCATCGCGCGAGTTCTTTTGCCACCCTGGATCGTAATCTTACTCCTCGTATTCATTCAGCCTAACATCAATGGCCCCGGCTCGGCCGCATTCGTGTTTGGCTCATGGTTTTTGTTTAGCCTGGTCATTTCGATTTGGAACCGCTGGGTGATTCAACGGAAATTGCTCCAGCGATTCCGCGAAACGCTCGCGCAAAATTCATGAATCCCGCAAAAGCGGTTTAGCTGGCTGGGGGAGGTTCGGATTGTGGTCCTGCCCTGTAATCGATCACGCGCACTTTTTCCAGCGTGACAAGGCCGCCTTTCATCATTTCATTCAGGGTGGGGAGGAAGGATTGAATTTTTTCGTCCGTATCAACGATTTCGATCACCAACGGCAAGTCCATGGAGAGGCGCAGGATTTTGGCGGTATGCAATCGGCTCGATTTGCCAAAACCCATCGGCCCGCGCAGTACGGTGGCGCCGGCGAGGTGCATTTCGCGCGCCTTGAGGACAATGGCCTCATAAAGGGGCTGGGTTTTCCAACGGTCGCTCTCGCCGATAAAGATGCGGAGCAGGACGGCTTCGTGCGGGAGGTTCATGGATCAGCCTTTGGTTTGATTGAGGTGGAAAGCAACTATATGGCCGAGCCAGACCGCCACAAGGCAGAGCACGACCGAGAGCACGGCGTTTGCGCCCGCTTTGAACCATTGACCATCTTCCGCCAGTGAGAGCGTTTGCAGGCTGAAGGAAGAAAACGTGGTGTAGCCGCCGCAGATTCCGATCATGAAAAATTGCCTAAACCCTGGCGTGGCCAGCCAGCGGCCATCAGGCGAGGTGACAGTGGCAAATAAACCGATGATAAAGGAACCAGAAACATTCACGAGAAGCGTGCCCCACGGAAAAGTCTCGCCGAAATGCCGCGCGACCAGGCCGGACGCTCCGAAGCGCGCGAGACTGCCGAGCCCGCCGCCCAGAAAAATCCAGAGGCAAGTGGCATACATCCGTTGCTCGTTTAGACTCATAAAACCGTTCTATTTACTCCATTGCGCGGAAGTCATCAGCTAAGAAGTTTAGGCTCCGTTACCGTTCCGCGAAGCCAACCCAATTTCACAGATGGAGGATTCCTTAATAAATTTCTGACGGCAAGCAGGGAATCGAGTGAATTTGCCCTTGAAACCTTAATTCAGCTCAAACCCTCGGAGCAACCCTTATTCCTGCGCTGGCCTGGAGGAAGAAAGTCATTCGCAGTCAATGCAATTGACAAAATAAGCGTCAGTCAGTACTGTCTGACAAGATGAAAACGATAACGCTTCGCACATTGCTCCGCGAGCCCCTAAAGGTAAAGCGCATGACGCGCGCCGGTAAAGCCGTGCAAGTAACGGATAAGGGCGATCCGCTTTGGATCCTCGAGCCCGCCAATGGCACTGAGTCCGATAAAGCTGGGAGGCACAAGGCGATAGAGGACGTTTTAGACGAGGTGCTAAAGGAGAAACCAGCGAAAGTTAGCGCGGCCAAACTGTTGGAAGAATCCCGCAGGTGAGGGCCTACGCGGACAGTAGTTTTATACTTCGACTTGTGACTGCGGAAGCAGATTCCCCGCAAGCTATCGCGGAATTTCGCAGGCTAGGGTTGCCAACTTTATTTTTTTTGCCGTTACACGGTTTAGAAATCCGAAATGCAATTCTGCAACGCGCTTTTCATCAGCGACGGTCTATCGCCTCGCGGGAGCGCCAGCAGGTCACGCGAGAACGAGATGCGGCTCTCGCGCGTGTGGATCATCTTCTTGCCCGCCGCGCGTTGATCGATGTTGCCTTGGATATGGATGCAGCCATTGCGCGGGGTAGGGGGCTTGCTGCCGCCCACACCGAACGATTGGGAGCGCGCGCCATCGATTTACTCCATGTAGCCTCTGCACTCATGTTGGAAAGCGAACTGTTCTTGACGACGGACTTGCGTCAAGCGCAACTCGCGAAGGCAGAGGGGTTGAAAGTTGTGGCGCTAAGCTGATCTCGGTGCTTCCAGTCCGCGCATTCTGGAGCAATAGCTTCGGTCTGAGATGGTGGGCCCAACAGGATTTGAACCTGTGACCAAGCGATTATGAGTCGCCTGCTCTAACCGCTGAGCTATGGGCCCTTTGCGCCCGCTATTATAGGGGCCAACGCCACCTGTGACAATCAAGGTTTGTCGCACTGGCGCGTCTCTTTCGGAATTTGGTTCAATCCTTGCTAATAATCCCTCGATGAAACAGCACATACTAGTGGTGGATGACGAGGTGCAAATCCGGGAATTGCTCAGTATTTTTCTCGGAAAACAGGGATATACCGTCTCCACCGCCGCCACCAGCGCGGAAACGCTGCGTATTGCTGCCGCTCAACGCCTGGATTTGGTGGTCCTGGACATCGGGTTGGCTGAAGAAGATGGAATGAATTTATTAGGCACCCTCAAAGAGCGCTTTCCCGCTACCCGCGTGATCATGTTGACTGGCATGGGGTTTGTGGAGGATTTGCTCGAGGAAGCACAGCAAAAAGGGGCTGATGGTTACGTCAGCAAAGTGCTGCCATTGGACGAGTTGCTGCAAGCCATTCGACGCGCCCTCGAGGTCAGGTCGATTGCTGAGGCCTGCTAAAGCAATCCCAACTTTAAAATGATCTGAGCAGTCTGTCGTCTGTAGAACTCTCTGCAAAAGCATCAAAAACGAGAAGCGGTAAAAACTTCCGCTGCACGGGCATTTCTTGCCCGGCATTATTTGGCCGGTATCAGGTTGACGCTGCGCAAGTCCATCACGGCCACTCCAGGCTTGGTTTTCGGTTTCACGGCCAGCGTATAGGT
>DASWRJ010000001.1:0-3772 GCA_036403255.1 Verrucomicrobiia bacterium | reverse complement strand
ATCTCAAAATCCGCTTTGTCATGCGCTGGCGTGACCTTGAGCACACCTGTGCCGAACTCGAAATCCACATGCTCATCGCCCACAATCGAAATCTGCTTTTGTTCGGGCGAATATTCCGCCGGCAGCGGACGCAACACATGTTTACCGATCAGATGCGCATAACGTGTATCTTTCGGATTCACCGCGACCGCAGTATCGCCGGGAATTGTCTCTGGCCGCGTGGTCGCAATCGTGAGCCAGGTGCCTGGCATTTCGGCCACTTCCACTTTGAAATGGTACATCAATCCCTTCTGCGGCTTCATCTCCACTTCCTCGTCCGATAAGGCCGTGAGCGAAGCCGGACACCAATTCACCATCCGCTTGCCGCGATAAATCAGACCCTTCTTGTAAAGGTCCACAAACACCATCTGCACGCAGCGGACGTAGTGCTCATCCATGGTGAAGCGCAGCCTGCTCCAATCGCACGAGCAGCCGAGCTTCTTGAGCTGCTCAACGATGATGCCGCCATGCTTTTCCTTCCATGTCCAAACCCGCTTCAGGAATTCCTCGCGTCCAATCTCCTGCTTGGTTTTCTTTTCTTCCTTGCGAAGCTGCCTGACCACCATGCTCTCGGTGGCAATACCCGCGTGATCGGTTCCCGGCAGCCAGAGCACCTCTTTCCCGTCCATCCGCGCTTTCCGGCTGAGGATGTCCTGGATCGTGTTATTGAGCACGTGCCCCATGTGGAGCATGCCGGTGACGTTTGGTGGGGGAATGACAATGGAAAAAGCGGGGCGTTTGGCGGAGACGCGTTCCGGGTCAGCCACGAAGCACTTTTGCTCCAGCCAAAACCGATACCATTTTTCCTCAACCGCTTGAGGCTCGTAAGCTTTTGGAATTTCAGGCATAAATTACGTCACAACCTCGCTTCTGCGAGGATCTCCCAAGCAGACGCGGGCAGTAAAGTAACAAAGGATTGGGTCGATCTGCAAGTGATGCTCCTCAGCTTTTGGTTCGACTGAGCGTGTGAGCATTTATTCCGGTCTTTACACATTCAAACTGCAGCGGCATTTTTAAGGCTATGAAATGGGTAAAACGGGTCATCATCATTTTCGTCGTTTTAATAGTGCTGATTGTGCTGGGAGTGTTTCTATCGTTGGACGCCATTGTAAAAAAGTCTGTTGAAAAGGTGGGTCCTGCCATTACCAAAGTTGAGGTGAAGCTGGGTGCAGCGCACATTTCGCCCATGTCGGGCAGCGGTGAGTTGAAGAAATTTTTTGTGGGAAATCCGGAAGGATACAAAACCGGTTCAGCCATTCAAGTCGGTTCGGTGGGAGTGTCAGTTGTGCCGAAATCAGTATTCGGAGATAAGGTCATCATTCGCTACGTGAAGGTTGAAGCGCCTGAGATTACTTTTGAAGGCAGCCTTGCTGGAAATAACATCAGTAAAATCCTGGCGAATGTGCGTGGCACTCAAGATAAAAAACCAGAGACGAAAGAAGAAGCCAAGGCGCAGTCCCGAAAACTGCAAGTGGACGATTTTTTAATTACGAACGCGAAAGTACACGTGAGTGCAAGCGTCCTGGGCGGGCAATCGGCAACACTAACATTGCCTGAGATTCACCTGAGCAACCTTGGCCAGGGTCCGGAAGGAATTACACCGGCCGAACTGAGCACCAAAGTGATGGACCTTGTGACCTCCGAAACCCTCAAGGCCGTGACATCCTCGCTGGAGAATATGGGAAAAGGCGCGGTCGGCATTATTAAGAATGCAGGAACCAACACGGTGGATAAATTGCAAAAGGGAGTGGGTGACTTTTTTAAGAAAAAATAACCACCGAAGAATCACACGAACGCCGGCTACTTCTGCGCGAGCCTGTATTCCATGCTATCCACCAATGCCTGCAAGCTGGCTTCAATGATATTTTCGCTGGCGCCGACTGTGCCCCATTCCTCTTTGCCGTCGCTGGATTCGATGAGCACACGGGTTTTAGCGGCTGTGCCGATGGCAGAATCGAGAATGCGCACTTTGTAATCAGTCAGTTGCACGTCCTGAAGCTGCGGAAAAAAGCGGACCAGCGCGGCCCGCAGAGCGGAATCGAGCGCATTCACGGGACCATCGCCTTCAGCAACAGTATGCGCGCCTTGCTTGCCGACGCGGACTTTGATGGTCGCTTCGCAGATGGAAGTTTGACCCTCGCGGCGCATGGAAACATGATAAGCATCGACGACGAAGGGCGGTTCCTGATGCTTCAAAATCTTCCGGATGAGCAAGGCCAGCGAGGCTTCCGCCGCTTCAAACTCATATCCCTGATGCTCCAATTCCTTGATGCGTGCCAGAATGGCTTTTAACTCGGGTGTATCGTTGGTTACAGGAAAACCAAGCTCCTGTGCCTTCATGACAATGTTGCTGCGCCCGGCGAGATCGCTTACGAGCACGCGACGAGCATTGCCGACGACTGTCGGATCAATGTGCTCGAAACTGTGCGCAACTTTTTGGACGGCGTTGACATGCATACCGCCTTTATGCGCGAAGGCGGTTGCGCCAACCCAGGGCAGGCGCGGATTGTGGCGGATGTTCGCAATTTCGTCCACGAATTGGGAAAGCTCGCGCAGGCTGGCCAAAGCTGCCGCCGGGATGCTCTGCTTGTGCATCTTGAAAACCAGATTTGGGAGAACGCTGGTGAGGTTACAATTCCCGGTGCGTTCGCCGTAGCCGTTGATTGTACCCTGAACATGACACGCGCCAACTTCGATGGCTGCGAGCGCATTGGCCACGCCCAAGCCGATGTCGTCATGAGTATGAATGCCAACGGCAGCGCGCAATTTCTCCCGGGCTATTTTGGTGATGCGGGCCACTTCGCCCGGCAGACAGCCGCCATTCGTATCGCAAAGGGCAATAATGTCGGCTCCGGCATTCTCCGCCGCCTGCCAGGTGGCGAGGGCGTATTCGGAATCATCTTTGTAGCCGTCGAAGCAATGCTCGGCATCGTAAACAACAAATTTGCCATGCGCTTTGAGGAAGCGGATGGTATCGGCAATCATCGCGACATTTTCCTGGGGCGTGGTGCGCAGGACTTCTGAAACGTGCAAGAGCCAGGTCTTGCCAAAGACGGTAACGACAGGCGTCTCAGCTTCCAGCAGCAGCCGCACCTGATCATCCTTCTCGACAGGGGTTTCTTTCCGGCGAGTTGAGCCAAAAGCGGCGAGGCGGGCGTTTTTGAATTTGCGTTTTTTTGCTTCGGCAAAAAATTCGATGTCCTTGGGATTGGAGCCAGGCCAGCCGCCTTCAATATAATGAACCCCAAATGCATCCAGTTTGTCGGCAATACGGAGTTTGTCCGCCACCGAGAAATTGATGCCTTCGCCCTGACTGCCATCGCGCAGGGTCGTATCGTAGATTTCGACTTCGGGTTTCATGTGCTCACCGCATAAGCGGGAAAGGAATTATGGCGTCTTAGGCGTTAAGTGTTAAGCGTTAAGTATCAGGATTTCAGCACGAAGGCCCCCGGAAGAAAAAGATATTTGGAATTCGAAAGAGATAATGGGCGAAAAAGAGTTCGAATTAGCCTTGTTTAGCTTGGTTTAGCTTGGATGAGGGCAGTGTTCGGTAATCCAGTAATCAGGAAGATTAAGATTAAGAGGAAGATTAAGATTAGGATTAAGTGTAAGAGGTGGGAAGGCGGAAGGAGAGAGATTTTCGCGATTTGCAGGGGTTTTTGGATACATGCATATGTTTGGAATCAGCGTAAGTACCGTAAGTACCGTAAGGAGGCCCATAAACATTGGAAAT